>CALVKD010000001.1 GCA_944332525.1 uncultured Bacilli bacterium
CACATAATGGAAAATATTATTTACAATGAGCTAATTATTCGCGGATATAACGTTGATGTAGGAGTTATCACAATTAGCGAAAAAAACCAAAACAATAACTATGTAAGAAAACAAATAGAAGTCGATTTTGTTTGTAATTTAGGATATGAAAGATATTATATACAATCTGCTTTAAATATTGATAGTATCAAAAAAAGAAATCAAGAAGAAAGACCATTAATTAAAATAGATGATAGTTTTAGAAAAATTATTATTGTAAAAAACAATATAAAAAAATGGAAAGATGATAATGGTGTGCTTTTTCTAGGCTTAAAAGAGTTTTTGTTGAATCCAGATTCTATAAAAGCTTAACTTATATTGTTATGTTTTAGCGTTAATACGAGTTTGCTTTTTAAAAAAATCAAAGGCACTTTTGAACTTTAATTTTTACGCCGTGTAAAATGGTTAGGGGTGTGCATTATATTAAAAGTGCAGCATGTTGGCATGTAAAAAAATTTCTCTAATGCATTAGCATTAGAGTTTTTTTGTATAATGACTGTATTGTTTCAAAAAAATTATTAAAATATGAATGGTAAATTGATAGTTTTACTATAACATAGCAAATATCTTTCAAAGTTAAAACTTGCTATCAGAAAATAAATAGTTGATAACAATCAATTCTTTTCTTATCACCATATTTAGATAGTAAAATTTAACATTTAATTATTAGGTTAAGCTTTATGCCTAAATATTGTAAAAAGTCTTCAAAATTGTACAATAATAGTATAAGAAAGGCATAAAATAGTCATTAAATAAAAATAATGAATGCAATAAGAAATTCTAGACACAAAATTCTATATGAACACTATTTGAAAATTTTTCATCAGGAGCCTAATTTTAGCATACAATAAAAAAAGAAATCAGAAAAAGAGATGAATTAAAACCTATAACCACTTATATTTTTTGTCCAACTAAAGAAATGCCGTTTTGGAAGTTATGCACTATTGGAGCAAGTGATTATTTGATGCCAAGGCGCGATATAGGTTGTGGAAGATTGTCGAATAGACGTAATGAATATATGATGTTTATTTCGCCAAATGTTGATATTAATGAATCATCTACTGAATGGCTTAAACTAAATGCAATGCTTTGGCATACGGCTGCATATGCTTATAGAGAAGAAAAGAACATTACTGTTTCTGACACATTAGAAATTAATTTACTCAATAAATATTGCGGTGTTGTATTGTTACTGCCGGAGCTACTAAATTCTTCAAGTTCAATAAAATGTTATACTTCTAAAAATAAGTTTGTGAGCATTTTTCAAATTATGCCAGTGACAAATGAGATGATGAAAGAAAAATTGCGTAGAGGACAAGAAGGTATTTATTGGCTAATGGAACAATTCTATACTCACGATGATGAGTATAAAATTATTTCAACTAATGCTTTAGCAAATTTATAAAGTTAGCATTTAATAATAAATTTTCGATAATATAAATATATAGAAAGGAATTATCATGATTATGAAATGTACTAATTGCGGTTCACAAAAACTTAAAGAAACACAATCTCCTATCCAAATTTTTGAAAACGATAGTGGATATTTTATTGACGATTTAAAAGTATATATATACACAGAATGTGGTCATTATGAATTTTTTAACACAAAATATAATCAGAAATAAATGTAGTAACTATTAAAAAATATAATTTTGGCATGCATAAAAAATTATTCGATACTTGATGAAGCACACCATAAAATATTTTATACTAAAATAAAGAAAGAAATTAATATATGAAAAAAGTAGATGATAAGTATTTTATTAAACCTGAAAAAGATTATTCAGAACAAACAATTGAATCAGTTATTGGTGAAGATGAAAATATACTATGGAAAGATAAGCCACGTAGATTATCATTCATTTTAAGTGCTATTTTGAAAATGGCTCCAATTGCTATTATTTGGCTAGGATTCGATATTTTCTTTATCTGTGTTATGATTTCCTCAATTGGAGCTATCCCAAGCGGATTAATTGCGTTTATTGTTATCTTCTTTGCCTTCCATTTAATCCCGGTTTGGATGTGGATTTATTCAATCTTATCTGCATCACGCAGACAAAAGTTAGAGGAATACGCCTTTACTAATCTAAGAATTATCATTAAAAGAGGTTTTATTGGATCAGAGATTAAATCAATTTACTATTCTTCGCTTAATTCTGTAAATTTAAAAGTAGGTATTATTGAAAAACTTTGTAAAGTTGGAGATATTTATCTTGTCGCAAATAATGAAAAAATTATTTTAGAAGATGTCAAAGATCCATACTTTATTTCTCAAAAACTTCAAAAAATTGCTTTGGACATTAAAACCGATATTATTTATCCTAATGATCTCCGTCCAAAAACCAATCATGGATATAAAACTGATTACAAAGAATAAGGTGCTTAGGCACCTTTTTTTACTGATGATAATGGAAGAAATTGAAACGTCAAAATATCGCTGGTAGCAAGAGCTAATTTAGCCTTTTCTTGATTATCAATTGTCCAAGACATCGTTAAACGTTTGGAAATCGATTTTTGATATTTTTCTTCTTTAAGAAGTTCAATATCAAGGTCAACGCCCTCAAAGAAATTTCTGAGTACATAAGTAGAAGGATTATCTTTGCCGACTAATAAGCATCTAACGATATTAAGATGTTTTAAATATAATAATGTCTGCGGATAGAAACTAATTAAAATAAAGTTTCTTGTATCTTTGATATTGCTTAATTCCTCTTCAACCTTTTCTGCAATTTGTCGGTAATTCTTTCTTTTTGCATCTGGTTTAATTTCAATTACCATTCCGACTTTTTCATCAATTAAGGAAAGAACTTCCTTTAATGTAGGAACTCTATCTCCATTGAAAAGTTGGTAGTTTTCTTTGATTTCTTTACTAGTTAAATCTTCAATAATTCCTTCTTTGCCCGTTGTTCTCTTTAAAGAAGCATCATGGCAAACAAATAATTCATTATCCTTGCTAATATGAACGTCTAGTTCTAAAGATATATTATGTTCAAGAGCGTTTTTAAAGGCTGATGGTGAATTCTCGGTAATAGTTTCTGTATGGAGTCCGCGATGGGCTACTCCGTTAAAAAATATAGGATTAATCATTGAAAGAACTTTATCTTTTCTCATTAATCTTCATCTCCAATTGCTTCAAGACCTTTTTTGAAGGTGGTTTTAACAGTTTTTACATTTTTAATAAATAAGAAAACTATTAAAGAAATAATTACGCAGGCTAAGGCATAGAAAGGAAGAACGCCGAAATCAAAAGACGGAATTAATAAGATTGAACCGAGCAAGATAGGTGTGACTGTTTGAGCGGCCATACTTGATGCATAGTAATAACCCGTGAATTTTCCAATTTTTTTACTATTGCAGAGTTCTACGACCATCGGATAGGAGTTAACATGGACAAGAGACATACCAAATCCTTTGACAAACCAAATTATATATAGATAAATTGGGAATGTTCCTGATCCTGGTTGGAAACCCAATAATACACCTGATAGAATCGCCCAAATTAAATATGATAATAGGGTCAAAGATAGCCCGGAAACAACAGTCCACTTTCTGCCGATTTTACTAGCGATGACTCCACCAATAGCAAATCCAATAACAGACCCGACACCTCCGATGATGGTATTAATCATCGTTGAAGATGATGAGGCTTCAAAATAATAAATTGTATAGTTTGTCATGAAAGTAGAGATGCCATTATCGGCCATGAACCAGAAAAATTCTGCGACTAAGATTAAAATAAGCATTATTTTATTACCGCGCGATAATGGTTTGTCATCTTCAACTTTTTCAGTTAAATCGCTAAGTTCCTCACCAATTTTCATTTCGTTAGCCGTCTCTTTTTCAATTTTATTTTCTTTAATTGTTAAGAATAAAACTAAGCAAGAGATAACCATTAACACTGAAGCGAGAAGAAATGGAACTTCAATTGCCCAAATGTTATGATATTGCCAAGTATCAACTCCATTTGTACCTAAATAATCTGATAATACGAAAAAGATACCGACGACTGTGGCAAATGCCCCACCGATATAACCCATAATATTAATAATGCCGTTAGCCTTACTTCTTAATGGTTTAGGTGTCATATCAGGCATTAAAGCAACTGCAGGATTACGGTACATCATCATAAAAAAAACGACAATTGCCATCATAGAAATAACGCCGCCTACATTATTGTAATAAAAGAAAACCGGAACAAAAGGGAAGGCAATTGCACAAACTAATGTGCCGACGATAATATAAGGCATTCTTTTACCGATTGGTGTTTTTGTCTTATCTGAAAGATTACCAAATATTGGCAAAAGAATTAATGCCGCTAAATTATCAAGAGCCATAATAATACCTACTAGATATTGAACTTGCTCTGATTCTGTAATGTTAAAAGAATTCTTAAATAGCTCAGTTAGAAATGTTGGACACCATGAATCATAGACTTGCCAAAGAAGCAAAATCCCGAAAAAGGCGAAACCGATGATAAATGTCCGTTTCCAATTGAGTTTTAATGCTACATTATTGTTCATAGAAAAACTCCATTCTATCTATCAAGCAGATCATCAGCAAGCTTCAGTAATTGCTTGAGATCTGAAATAGCCAACACTTTGTCAGAAATTGTGCCAAAGCCATATTTGGCATGAATAAAAATGCCATTAGCTTTTTTAGTCTCTATATAATCTTTGTTAGTGTCTCCGACATATAGATATTTATCGAGATGGTATTTATCCTTAACCATTAAAATATTGTCATGTTTATCTTTATCTGTATCACCGGCACATAAATGACCAGAGAAATATTTTTCAAAATGATAAGTTTGAAGATAATTTTCAATGTATCCTTTATCGCTATTTGAAACGACAAAAAGTAAATATTTTTTTGACAGAGTGGATAAAACTTCTTCTTCATCAGCATACAAAACACCTGGATTGTGTTTTAAAAAGATTATTTCATCATCGACACATTGTTTAAAAATTTTTAATCCTTTGGAAAGCGATAAATCTGGAAAAGCCAGGTGTACCGTTTCTTCTGGTGTTAATCCCATATGCGATTTGATATCTAAATATGAAAAACGATAGGGAAGAGCAAGTCTTTCCATCGTCTGATTCCAACTATTTTTTATTTGCTCAACGGCATCCCAAAGAGTGCCATCGAGATCAAATAGTATCCCTTTTCTCATGATTATTATCATTATATCACTAGAAAAAAGAATTATTAATACGCGACTTTAAAAAACTTACTATAAAGTTGTAAATAAGTGTGATAAATTAATGGTATGGGATCAATATTTATATCGTATTGTCATCGAGACGCACATTTAGTTCTACCTTTTTGTGAATTGTTAAGAAAAAGGAATTATTTATGTTGGTTTGATAAGAAAAATATTGATGATGGAGATTTTTGGGACGAACATATCAAAACTGCGATAGCTTCTTGCCGTGTCTTTATTGCGTTTTTATCAAATGAATATAATAATTCAATTTATTGCCGTGAGGAATTTGCTCGCGCAAAAAGAAATGATCACTGCAAAATTTTTGTTATTACAATCGGTAATGTCATGAATAATCTCAATATTCTAGATGAATACTCAGCTTATCAAGTTATTACATTAGATGGTGAAAATTTTGATCAAAATCTTTTAAATAGATTGTCAAGAAAAGAGGAATTTAATGAATGCCGCTTAATCGCTACAAATAGAAACATTGATACAGATAAGTGTAAATCTTTTTTAACATATTTAGGGCAAAACAAAGAAAGAAATTTATTAAATTATTTAAAAATGTTTTTGCAAATTTTATTAAGAATCAGCGATTTAAATTATGCTGGTCATTATTTGAATAAGCAGGCAGATTTTTCTTCGCTAGTAATAGACGAAACTAATTCTCCAAATCCTGAGGCTTTCTTTATTAATGAAGTAGATTTTAATAAAGATTATGATGATAAAAATAGTCAAAATAATTTTATAAAAAATGTTTATATTAATTTATTTACTTTATTTCAAAATCCTTTCGCCCAAAATCTTAAAATTGAAAATATATCTTTAAGCAAAGCTTTCCTAGACTATTTAGAAAAACATTATTCAAAGCGCAGTTGCTTTAAAGGTAAGAATATTAGTCTTTTTATCAATGAAGTTTTAAAATATTTTGAAAATGAATTAAATAATCTTTTTAATGACAGCTTATTATTAGATGATTTAATCATTAAAGTATCTAATATCTATAATGCGTATGCAACTTTTATCAATATTCTTAAAAGAATAAATTTTGAGTCATCATTTGTTGATGCTAGCGTCAATGAAAAATGTTTTGAAGTTTTAAAAATCTATTACAAATATTTTTATTTAAATATAAAGATTATCAATGAATGCTTGCCAAATTTGAAAGATGAAGCAAGTGGAAAAATCTTAAGTGAAAACTTCCTAAATAAAAATATTTCTAAAAATAGCAATTTTTATTTATATGGCAATTATGGCTGCGGGGCATCTTGCTTGTTGATTTCAGTTTTTTTTAAAACTTCTAATGTCCTTTATTTAGATTTGAGTAAAGTTGTCGAATATGCTGAGTCTGAGGAGAATTTAATTAAACATTCATTTACATTAACATACAAAAATACCTTAGGTTTAAATTATGCTCCGCTGAGCAACTACTCTTCATACTATTCGCGAGTTACATTAATTCTTGATAATTTTGATTATTTGAATTCTGAAAATAAGAAGAGAATTTTAAAAGAATTAGATGAATTAGAAGATAGTTTTAATATTTGCTTTTATTCGCGTAAAAGAAATATTGATAATAAAGTATATCTCGATAATCAATCCAGTAATATCTTTCAAAAGTTTTCTTATTTAGAAGTATTGCCGTTAGATTCTACAAAAATTTTAACTTATTTAGAAACATGCAATGCTGACGAAGATTTAATTAGTCAATTGAAAAATAACGATAGCCAATCATTTTTTGAATTCTTTAACTCATTTTCAAAATTGAATATTTTTATTTCACTTAATCAAGATAATGAAATTGCTGATGAAAGAGAAACATTGATATCACCTATTAAAATGTATCAATTATTTTTTGATAGCAAAGAGGAATTTTCTTTATCAAAAAATATTAGTACGCTGTTTGAAAACGATCTCGCGGATATCAAAGATATTATCTCGTCAGCCGTTCAAGATGAAATTGGAAAAATTGAACAAATAGCTTTCTATGGTAATTATGATGAACTAACAAAAAAACGCTTTAGGAATCTTTTTGTGAAATATAATGTTTTATATGAAAAGGATGGAAAATATTATATTGTCGATGATTTGAAAGTGTATTTTAAAGCTAGTTATTTAAGTCATCAATTAAGAGAGAGCATCACTAATTATGATTTTGAAAATCTTGAAAAGATGCTACTACCTTTTGCAAATCAGTATCAAGTTTTAGACTACTTGTCTGAGATGAAACTATTTGATGATAATTTTTATTTTTCTTTGGGTCAAACCCAAGAAAACAAATTTGAATGTTTAAAGGAGATAATTTATAAAATTTCTCTATATAATGATGAAGAAGAAGTTCTTAGATTAATGAGTTTAATATCACTTACCGAAATCTCTGAACATGCTTTTCTTAACTGCGAAAACTTAGAAACGATTTATTTACCAAATAATCTAAAAAAAGTCGGTCATGCGGCATTCGCTAATATGTCAAGATTGAAAAAATTAGTGTTATCTTCATTTAGCGATGAACTGATTGTATCGGCTTTTGCTATCGTAAATTGTCAGAATCTTCAAACGATTATTCTTGGTGATAACTATAAAAAATATCATCATCCTCTGTTCTTTAATTTAAAAAATTTGAAGAAAATTATCGTATCGGAAAATAATTTATTTTTTGCTTCTTTATTAGATAATAAAATTTTGTATTCTTTTGATGGAAAAATTCTATATATCGCTGCAAATTCCTTGCAAGGAGAAATAACTTTGCCGGCAACAACTGAAGTTATTACCGAGCATTCACTTGCTTATTTAGATAAGATTACTAAGCTATCAATCAATAAAAATTGCGTTTCAATTTCTAGTGACTTTACTGATTTTGATTTAATGCTAACTGAATATGAAGTCGATCAAAAAAATCCTTTTTTCTTTACATCTTCCGGTATTCTTTATAAAAAAGAAGATAAACTTATACTTTTTAGATTACCACCTGGGTACAGTGGTGATGTAAAGATTAATGACGATGTAAAAGTTATTGGCGGGGATTCTCTTTCAACTTGTCAAAAAGTTAAAAAGATTATTTTAAATCGCGGATTAGAAAAAATCGGAAGTTATGCATTCGCAGATATTTATAATCTTGAAGAAGTTGACTTTACCGAGTCTGACATTAGAAAAATTCAGCTAGGAAATTATTTGTTTTTATCAAGCAATGATGATGTCAAAATTATTATTAAATCATTTGATGAGTTAAAAAGACTAAATCTAAAACAATTTAATAGCGTGTATAATCAAAATAATATTCATTCTATTGAATATCGGTTTAACCAACCACAAAAAATCAATATCGAATTTCTAGCGAGCAACTTTGAGATAATTTCTAATCCGAAAAACGATAAAGAATATGCTCGAGTTGTCCTATTAAGAAATACAAAACAGTTTAGAGATGTTATTAGCATTAAAGAAACGAATTACAACATTCTTTTAATTGGTTTAGCCGAATACAATTTAATTAATTGCAAAAGCCATGAGGAAATTATAAATTATCTCGACGATTTAATTGTTAATAGCCACATTGCCATGATGGTGTTTTTGCGCGATTTACCTATTATTGAAGAGTTCTTGTCTTTTAAAAATAAAATAGCTTTAATCAGATCTGAAAGAGACTTTCTAAAGGGATCTGCTTTATTAATCGATATGTTTAAGGAGGAAATAAAATGATTATCAGAAAGGGAAGAATTGGAGAAAATGAAAATATCGTCTCTTGCGCGAATGCGGCATTTATCCCGGTTAGATATCCTGAATTTGATTTCCATATTAACATGAAAAAAATTTATGATAGCAATATCGATTATTCCCCTGAACATTTTATTGTTGAAGAAGATAATAAAATTGTTGGTGTGGCCGGTAATATTTTAAGAAAATTCTCTTGCCGAGGACAGGAGTATTTGACATCATTTGTCGGTTCCGTTGCAGTTATTCCAGAGTATCAAAATCGTTTTATTATGCGAAAAATGATGGAACAAATTGAAAAAGAAAATAAGGAAAAAGGTGTTGTTTTTTCTGTTCTAACTGGGGATAGAACGCGTTATAACCATTATGGATATGAAAAAATTGGATTTGATTATTATCTAACAGTCAATCGCCGGAGAATCAAACAAGATGATTTAAACTTAGACATTATAGAAATTAAAGATAATTGCAATCAAATAAAAGAGGCGTTTCATATCTATTTGGAAAATGATTTTTTCAAGACCCGTGAAGAAGATAGTTTTTATGATTACTTAATTACCGGAAAACGAAAAGTCTATATTTTAAAAATTGAAGATCGACTTATTGGTTATTTCGCGTTAAATAAAAACCTCCAGCAAATTGATGAGTTTTATCTTACGACACTTGATTTGCTAAATGCATCCTTAAAAGGCATTTTTAATTTTTTTGAAAATGACGAATTAACATTTGTTATCTCCTCACTAAATAAACCGTATTTATTGGCTTTCAATGATTTTGCTGAAACAACAGCAATAAAAGATAATCTCCTAGTAAAAGTTTATGATTTAAAAGCGTTTCTTAAGTTAGCTTTTAATCTTAATAAAACAGTTAAAAAGTTCGAGGATAAAGAATATATTTATCGAATTGAAGATGAAATTTATAAAATTACTATTAAGAATCAAACAATTGATATTATTAATGGTGAATACGCCTATCAAAAATATTATCCAACGCGTAAGGATTTCCTCAGACACATTTTTACTTTAGGAAGCATTTACGATGAAAGAGATTTAAGTTTGCTCTTCTCTATTTCCTATGCCGACTTATTCTAACCGGTATTGCTTTAGAAGACGATAGAAAGTACCCTTTGAAACTTTAAGAACTTCTAAACATTCGTATAAGGTTAGATAGCGATGCTCATAGCAAAAAAGTATTTCTTTATAATTATCTGGAAGTTCTTTTTTAGGTCTACCAAAGCGAATACCTTTTTCTTTGGCGATACGGATTCCTTCGGCTTGTCTTTGACGAATATTTTTTCTTTCATTTTCAGCGACAAAGGATAGTATTTGTAAAACGATGTCACCGATAAATCTTCCGACGAGATTTTTTTCGTCATCACGAGTATCTAATAAAGGCATATCAATCACTAGAATATCCGCGTGAATGGTTTTAGTAATTTTTCTCCACTCATCTAATATCATTTGGTAATTTCTTCCAAGTCGGTCAATCGATTTAATGATTAGCAAATCACCCTCTTTAAGTTTTTTTATTAATTTCTGATAATTGCTGCGATTGAAATCTTTTCCCGATTCTTTATCTACATAGATATGTCGTGGATTTTGAACATATTTTTTTATTTCTTCAAGTTGTCTATCGATATTTTGCTGCTTACTCGAAACGCGAACGTATCCATATCTCATTTTGAAACACCACCTGCCTGCTGACCTTACAAAATTATATACTATAGGCGGCAAGTATCAAAAATTATAAGATATTAAACTTAAATTGTCGGTTATTTTTTTGTTTGAAAATGGTAACAAATGTAACTTTTTTTGATATAATTATTACTACAAGTGGAGTTGAAAAAGGTATACATTTTTATACTTATGGGGATTGATGAGGTTAAATTGAGCGATAAGATAGTCGATAATTATCACTTAGATATTGATAAATATGGCTTTTCTGAAGTATGGGAAAAGTATCTTTTTATTATAAAAAATGATTCTCAAAAATTTATTAATCGCTATTTTCCATTAGAATTCATCGGTTTTATGTATGAAAATGGATATTTATATTCGCAAACCGGCGATAATAAATTGCCACAATCACAATTTACTCCTAGTGATGTTTCACGTATCGTGGCAGAACTAATAGCCGATAGCGATATAAAGACTATTTCTGATGTTTGCTGCGGAAATGGAAATTTAATTATTAGCATTCTATCGGAAGTTAAAAAAATTGATATACAATTATTAAATAATTTAAATGATAAAATTTATCTTTACGATATTGATCCATTAGCTTTAAAAGTAGCGGCTGTCAGAATAAAAAGCCTTTTTTCGCTGAACATTCCAGAAAAAAATTTACTTCTTGGAGATTTTTTAAGCGAAGATATTAAATTACCTCCATATACATACGCGGTATGTAATCCACCTTTAGATAATAAAGGATACAATAAAGACTATTTTCTCTTTTTCTTTGATAAGATACTAAAATCAGCTTCAAAGTTTGTCTTTATTGGTCCTCAAACCATAGTAGATGAACAAAAGTATTCTGATTTTAGAAAGAAGTTAATGAATAATTCTTTTGGGGATATATTTTGCTTTGACAATGTTCCCGATGCCCTCTACCCAATTGAAAAAGGTAATTTCGGAATGAAAACTTGCATTATTAATGGAGAATGCGATTTTTCACATCGCGGATACCGTCTCACCCATTTAATAAGATTTAATAAAAATGAGCGAGCTAAAGTTTTAACAATAGATTATCTACTATCATGTTTAGGAACAATTAGACAAGATTTAGTTAAGCCATTAAAACTTCATAGAAAAACTGAAGATTTCGTTGTTTCTTGCTATCAAGGCGAGGACACATTAGCATCGCTTTGCTCTGAAAATAAAAATGAATTTTCTTTAAATGTTATTAATTCTGGACGTTACTATTTAGCGGCTTGTAAGCATGAAATAAAAAGACATGGGGCATTTAAAATATATGCCAAGGATAGTGATTCTTTTGTTATTTTATATCTGCTTCTTAATTCTTCGTATTGTTACTTGTTTTTCCGTTCAATCGGTAATGGTTCAATACTTTCTAAAAAAGAACTATTATCTTATCCATACCCAAAAGTTGTTTTGACAGAGGAATTGCGAACCATAGTTAAATTTATGATTAATCAAGAGAACAAATTGATAAAATCAAAATTTGTTCAAGGTGAACTGCAAGAGCATTTAAAATTTCCTGAAATATACTGTGAATTTATAGATAATTTATTATTTGAAAAAAATTTCAAATTTCTTCATAAAAACTACGAAATCTCTGATAAGAGCGATTAAAGATTCTTTTGATTGTAAAGATTTTTTCTATTAGCTATAATCTATATAATTATTTATTCAATAGGAGAAACAGACATGATCAGAATTACTATATGCAAATTCGGAGAAATCGATATTAAACTCGATTATCAGAATGCGCCTAACACTGCGGCTAATTTTGCAGAATTAGCTAGAAATCATTTTTATGATGGTCTGACGTTTCACCGTATCATTAAAGGATTTATGATTCAAGGTGGCGATCCGAGAGGAAATGGAACCGGTGGAGCGGATTATAATATTCGCGGCGAGTTTAAGCTTAATGGTTTTGACAATAAGCTCTCTCATAAGCGCGGAGTGATATCAATGGCTCGGGCGATGGATTTTGATTCAGCTAGTAGTCAATTTTTTATCATGCATAAAGACGGCGAATATTTAGATAATCAATACGCAGCTTTTGGAAAAGTTATCAAAGGAATGGAGATTGTTGACCGAATAGCTAATGTAAAAACTGATCGTTACGACCGGCCATTAGAAAAAGTTGTGATTGAAAAAATTGAAGTTATCGATGAAGAACCAAGAAATGTTGAGAAGATTAAGTAGGAGGAAAATAACATGGAAAGAATGGTTGGAACAGTCGTAAGGGGAATTCGCGGACCAATTATTAAAGAAGGTGATGATTTAGTAAAAATCGTTGTCGATTCTTTATTAGAGGCAAGTGAATCAGACATGGGTTTTCAAATTCGCGATAAGGATGTTTTAGCAATTACCGAAGCGGTTGTTGCTAGAAGTCAAGGCAATTATGCTACCTTAGATGATATTGCTGAAGATGTTCATCAGAAATTTGGTGATGCTGATGTCGGTATTATTTTTCCAATTCTCTCGCGTAACCGTTTTGCGATGTGCTTAAAAGCTTTTGCTCGCGGCTTAAAGAAAATTACTTTAATGTTATCCTATCCTACCGATGAAGTAGGTAATGCTCTTATCAGCATTGACGATGTTGATTCTAAAGATGTAAATCCTTATTCAGATGTTTTAAGCGAAGAAGAATTCATTGCTAAATTTGGACATCCTAAACATATTTTTACAGGTGTTGATTATGTCGCCTATTACCGCGAACTAATTGAAAAACAAGATTGTCAATGCAGGATAATCTTTGCAAATAACCCTCGCGCGATACTTTCTTATACGAAGAATGTTCTTAACTGCGACATTCATACGCGTAAAAGAACTAAAAAAATCTTGTTAGAAAATGGTGCGGAAAAAGTCTATTCTCTCGATGATATTCTCACTAAATCAATTAATGGTTCTGGATATAATGAAAAATATGGATTACTCGGTTCAAATAAAGCAACTGAGGAAAGAGTAAAACTCTTCCCAATCCACTGCCAGGAATTTGTTGATGCTGTTCAAAAGAAGATTAGAGAATTAACTTCAAAAGAAGTTGAAGTTATGGTTTATGGTGATGGAGCTTTTAAAGATCCAGTTGGCGGAATTTGGGAATTAGCTGATCCAGTGGTATCGCCTGGATACACTAAAGGACTTGAAGGAACACCTAATGAAGTTAAATTAAAATATCTTGCCGATAATGATTTTGCTTCTTTACATGGTGACGAACTTAAGAAAGCTATTAAAGATTATATTACATTAAAGGATTCTAAAAACTCTTCACTCAAAGGACAGATGGTATCGCAGGGAACTACTCCGAGAAGATTAACGGATTTAATCGGTTCTCTTTGCGATTTAACTTCTGGCTCTGGTGATAAGGGTACACCATTTGTTTATATTCAAGGATATTTCGATAATTATACAAAATAGAATCTTCTTCTTAAAAAAATCTATGAAAAAAGGTAAAATTAATTGGTATGCCAATTAAAGTTGATTTATCTGTTCATGGACTAGTAGATTTTGTTCTTAGACGCGGATCAATCGATTCGCGTTCTTTTAATAATGACACCATGGCAGAAGGAACAAGAATCCATATGCGCTATCAATCGCTTCAAGATGGTAGCTATCAAAGCGAAGTTCCTCTTGAAGAAGATATTGAACGCGATGGTTATCTCTTTCATTTGCATGGAAGAGCGGATGGAATTATCCATTCAAAAAATTATGATATTATCGATGAAATCAAGTCTTGCAATGTCGACTTAGACACATTTTTTATGGAACAAGGCGAATGGCACTTGGGGCAGGCTATCTGCTATGCTTATTTATTAGCGAAAAGCAATAATTATTCGCAAGTTGGTATCAAATTAACCTATATCTCGCAAGTAGACGAAGATGACAATGAGATTATCAAGAGAAGAAGGATGGTTAAAGATTTTCTTTTTTCTTATGATGAATTAGAAAAAAGGGTATTATCTCTTCTTGATAATTATCTTGATTTCTATCAACAGATAGAAAATTATCATCAAAAAAGAAATCAAACAGCGGAGAGTATCACCTTTCCATTTCCTCAGTTTAGGAAAGGACAAAGAGAAGCGGCAAAATATGTTTATCAAGTTTCTCATGATGGCGGGCTATTCTTCTTTGAAGCTCCAACCGGCACTGGAAAAACGATGTCGAGCATTTTTCCAGCAATCAAAACTTATGTTGATGATATCAATGAAAAGATTTTTTATTTGACTGCAAAAACACAAGCAAAAATCGTTGCTGAGCAAGCCATTAATCTATTAATTAAAAATGGTTTATATTTGCATTCAATTACGTTATCTAGCAAGGAAACTCTTTGCCAATTAGATGAAAGCAAGTGCAATCCTGAAGACTGTCCATTTGCTAAGGAATACTATAATAAAGTTAACGATTTGATTAAGTTGATTCTTTTAAAAGAAAATAATATTACCAAGGAAAAAGTTTTGACTTACGCTTTAAGCGAAAATATTTGTCCATTTGAATTTCAACTAGATGTTTCTTTGTACTGTGATTTTATTATTTGTGACTATAATTATATTTTTGATCCATTAGTATATTTAAAACGGTTCTTTGATGAAGGGAATACAGATTATTTTGCCTTAATCGATGAAGCTCATAACCTCAGCGAGAGAACAAAAGATATGTATACAGCATCGATAAACTATTCGCAGCTCGATAGTTTATCACATAAACTTCGCAGCATAAAAAAACCTGGATTAAAACGTCATTTAACTAATTTAAAAAGCTATATGAAAATGACAATAGTTGATGAACATGCAATCTTTGAAAAGGATTTTGATCAACACTTTTATCAACTTCTAGAAAATCTTTACCAATCTCTTCAAGATTTTTTGAAAGATGATGAATACGATGTTAAAGAGGCTCTTGAAACTTTTAGAATGATTAATAGATTTTTAAAGATACATGATTATTTAAATAGCGATTTTGTTTGCTATACAGAAAATGGCAGTGATATATCTTATGTTATCCGTTGCTTAAACGCAAGCGACTTAATTCGTTATTGCCTTAGTAAATTGCGCGGTGCTGTTTTTTTCTCAGCAACATTATCTCCGATGGAATATTATGTAAACACTTTAGGCGGTGATGCTCAAACCCCATATTTACGAATTGATTCACCTTTTAATCCAAATCATTTATTGGTGATGGTTCAAGATAATATTTCAACCCGGTATCGCGACCGCGATTTATCCTATAGCGACATCGCCAGCTCGATAAAAGCTTTCATATCGGAAAAAATTGGAAACTATCTAGTGTTTTTCTCTTCTTATGCATATCTTCAAAATGTTTTGAAATATTACAAAACTGATGATGAAGAAATACTAATCCAAGAACGAGATATGGATTTAAACAAACGCGATTTTTTCTTATCAAGATTTATTGAAAATCCTGACCATACTGTCGTCGGGTTTGCTGTTTTAGGCGGATCATTCTCAGAAGGAATTGATTTAACTTCTTCGAGATTAATCGGCGCGGTAATCGTCGGAACTGGATTACCGATGGTGTCCTTTGAACGCGGATTAATAAAAGATTATTATGATAAAAAAGGATTGTCTGGCTTTGATTATGCCTATACTAATCCGGGAAAAAATAAGGTGATGCAAGCGTCAGGTCGAGTAATACGTACAGATGATGATATCGGAGCTTTGCTTTTTATTGATGAGCGCTTTGCATCTCGCAAGTACTCTGATATGTTTCGCGGGCAATATAAAAATTATGTATTAGTTCGCGATGGTGACCAAATCAGCTATTTTTTAGAGCAGTTTTGGCATAATAATTCTTGATTAATAATCAATTGATTTTTTAGAATATATTAGATTGGGTGGTAATGATGCGTAAATACAGTTTGTCACATATTCGCAATTTTTCAATTATTGCACATATAGATCATGGTAAGTCGACTTTAGCCGATAGAATCCTTGAACTTACCCATGCCTTGGATAAAAGAGAGATGAAAGACCAATATCTCGATAGCATGGATTTAGAGAGAGAAAGAGGGATTACGATTAAATTAAATTCGGTCTCTCTTAATTATCATGCTAAAGATGGTCAAGATTATCTGTTTAATTTAATCGACACTCCAGGTCATGTCGACTTTTCTTATGAAGTTTCTCGTTCCTTAGCAGCTTGTGAAGGAGCTCTGTTAGTCGTTGATGCTACACAAGGCGTTGAGGCTCAAACCTTAGCTAATGTCTATTTAGCGTTAGATAATAATTTAGAAATTATTCCAATTATTAATAAAATTGATTTGCCAAGCGCTGATTTTGATAAGGCCTGCAAAGAAATCGAAGATACGATAGGATTACCTTGCGACGAAGCAATTGGAGTAAGTGCAAAAACTGGATTAAATGTTGACTTAGTCCTTGAAGAAATTGTTAAAAAGATACCTGCTCCTAACGGAGATGACACAAAACCATTGCAGGCTTTGATCTTCGATTCATATTATGATTCATATCGCGGCGTTGTCGCTTTAGTTACAATTAAAGAAGGTACATTAAAAGTCGGAGACCATATCAAGATGATGTCAAACGGCTATACTTATGAAGTTACTGAACTAGGTATCCGCCGGCCACATAATGAAAGTGTTGAAGCTCTTTATGCCGGAGAAGTTGGATATGTGGCAGCTTCAATTAAAGAAATTGGCCATGTTAGACCTGGTGATACAATCACATCTCTTGAACATGAAGCAACTGAAGCTTTACCTGGCTATCGAAAAATGAACCCGATGGTCTATTGCGGACTTTATCCATGTGATTCGAAAAAATATGGCGATTTGAAAGATGCACTTGAAAAATTATCGCTAAATGATGCTTCTCTCCATTTTGAACCAGAGACATCGCAAGCGCTTGGATTTGGATTCCGCTGCGGATTCCTCGGATTATTACATATGGACGTTGTTCAAGAAAGATTAGAAAGAGAATATAATATTGATTTGATTTTAACGGCTCCATCGGTTATTTACCACGTTTATTTATCTAATGGAGAAATGATTAGCTTGGATAATCCTTCTAAAATGCCGGATATTGGAACGGTTGACAGAATTGAAGAACCAATCGTTAAAGCGAGCATTATGACTCCAAAAGAATATATTGGTCCAATTATGACATTATGTCAGGAAAGAAGAGGCAATTATGTCGATATGGTATATCTTGATGATAGCCGTGTTGATATCATCTATAAACTTCCTCTTTCAGAAATTGTTTATAATTTCTTTGATAAACTAAAATCTTATTCAAAAGGCTATGCCTCTTTTGATTATGAATTAGATGGTTACCAGGCAGCTAACTTGGTCAAAATGGATATTTTACTTAACGGACAACCAATTGATGCCCTTTCTTCGATTGTCTTCCGCGATTTCGCTTATCAACGCGGGTTAGTTATTGTTAAAAAACTAAAAGATATAATTCCGCGTCAACAATTTGAAGTACCTATTCAAGCAGCAATTGGCGGAAAGATTATCGCTCGCTCTGATATCAAAGCAGTTAGAAAAGATGTTTTAGCAAAATGCTATGGCGGTGATATATCTCGTAAGAAGAAACTCTTGGAAAAACAAAAAGAAGGTAAAAAGCGGATGAAGGCAGTTGGTACTGTTGAAGTGCCTCAAGAAGCTTTCATGGCGATTCTTTCTGTTGATGACGAAGAAAATAATTAACAGTTGCTAATTAGTAGAAAATTAGTATTTAATCTAGACAACGTCTAGATTTCTCTTATAAAATATAGGGGATGAGGTGAGATTTTGGAACTCGATTTCGCTCTCCGCTTTAGCGAAGACAGCTACTTAACAATTGACGAAATCAGAACTGCTCTTAAAACGTCTTCAGTTGACTTGATTTGGGAGAAGGTTCAAGCATATCGCCATCTTTATAGCGTTTCTATCGATTTACCTAATTGCGAGGATAAACTTTTTTCTTATACTTTAACTCGTTCATTGGTAAAAAAAATAATCCGTTTAGAACGCGAGATGACGTCTTTAATCGTGTCATTTGATCATCTTGATTCCGAAGCTCAAAAGTCATTAGTTAACAATCATCTATTTGCAATAGCGGCTACTTATGCCAAAATAAATTCTTTAACTATTTCTAATGATGAGTTAAACAATATTATCTATAATCAAACTGTCGAAATTCCTCAAGCTTTCCGCTCATTAAGAAATTATCTAAATCTAATCAAGACATATATGTTTTCTGATCAAGAAGAGTTGACTATTAATGAGATAGCTTCGGTATATGGTCAGTTTGTTAGAAAAGATTTCAATGGCAGCTTTGAAAACTTATTCCGTGAGACTGATTTAATAAATCCTGATGAGCATAAGGAAAAAGGCAGTCATTATGAAGCTGCTCCACTCGATAAGATTAAATCGATGCTCAGCGATTTATTAAGTTATCTTTCAAATAAAGAAGAAATACCATTAATAAAAAGCAGTATTTTGCTTTTTTATCTAACATATATCGTCCCGTTTAATTATTTCAATGAAGAATGTAATTTAATTTTATTTAAGTATATTTTAGGCGGTAAAAATTATAAAATATTAACCATGCTGATAAACTTTGAAGAAGAATTTCTCGAATGCAATTCATCTTCCTTTAAATCAGCCTTCCTGAGCAGCGAAAAGACTTTAGATTTAACATATTTTGTTAATTATGTTATCGATAGAGTTTCTAAAGCTCTTGAAGACTTCTCTTCGGTGAAACAAGTAATGTTTAATAAAGAAATAATTTCTCCAAAAAAGGAAGAAATAAAAGAAGTAGAAACCTTTAATCAAGAATCTCCGACTATTATTGTTGAACGCAAGGTAGCCTTGCCGACTCTTCCAGAAGGATTGAAAGCTGATGAAATTGAATTAGTTGCTAATTCCTTAGTTGAACTTTATCCTTCGCTCAAGTCAGGTCAAGCCTATTTTTACGCCGCGCATTGCGTTGTCGGCAAATACTATACAATCGCTCAATATAAAAAAGAGATGAACGTCGCTTACGAGACAGCCAGAACAAGTATGGACAATCTGGCTAATCTCGGATTATATAAAAAAGAAAATGTAAAAAATAAGTTTGTCTATACACCAGTAATTCAAAAAGAGGAGGAAGAATTATGATTTACTTAGCTGCAGGTTCCGGATGGTGGGTATTTTTAATTATCGGTGTCTTCGCTGTCATCGGTATTGTTGTTTTCTTACTGAGAAAATACATTCCAGGTCTAGCTAACTACGAAAAAGAAGATGAAGAAAAGATTGCTAAAGATAATCTCGACCGCATTTTAGTTGATGTCGATGATGAAAAAAAGCAAGAAGAATTCAATAAGCAATTCAAGAATAAGCCAGAAGAAGCCGAGGAAAAGGAAGAAAAATCATCAGACGACGATGAAAAAAATTCTTAAGCCGGGTCTTTATGTTCATATTCCGTTCTGCAATTACATCTGTCCGTATTGCAGTTTTACCAAAGTTTTTTATGATCAAGATTTTGCTGATCGCTATTTAACATACTTAGAAAAAGAATTGACTAAATATTCTGATTTTCTTTTTCAGTCGATTTATATCGGTGGAGGGACACCGACTAGCCTTTCTCATACTCAGCTTGAAAGGCTTTTTTTGATTTTAAGAAAATACCAAAGCGAAAATTTTTTCATAACAATTGAATCTAATCCAGAATTAACCGAAGATAAAATTGAAATTCTCGAAAAATATAATGTTAAAAGAATTTCGATTGGAGTCCAAACGTTTAATGAAATTTTTCAAAAGCAAATTAATCGCTTTACAACACCTGAAGAAATTGGAAATTTAATTAATTGTCTTCATAATCATGGAATTTCTGATATTAACCTAGACTTGATTTACGGATTTGATAATGAGAAAGTTATCGATGTCATCAATGATTTAAAAATTTATACCTCTTTTGATATCAAGCATATTTCGACTTATTGCTTGCAAGTAGAGGAAATGTCGGTTTTTTATAATAAAAAATATCCTGCGCCTGACCAAGACGAAGCAAGAAAACAATATGATGCGATCTGTGATTATCTAAAAATAAAGGATTTCTATCGCTATGAAGTTAGTAATTTTGCTAAAAAGGGATTTGAATCTAAACATAATTTAATTTATTGGAATGATGAAGAATATGGCGGAGTTGGTTTAGGTGCCTCTTCTTATATAAATAGGATAAGAAGGACATCAACCAAATCTTTGAGTTTATATTTAAAAGGCCAATACGATGATTACGAAGAATCTGTCGACGACGATTCGGATAAGTTTTATTTCATAATGCTCGGATTGCGCCTCGAGAAAGGTTTTTCGTTAGAAGAATATAAGCGTCGCTTCAAAACGGATTTTTTAGATGAATACCGTGATAAGGTTTCACCATTATTGGAAGATGGCAATTTAATCATTAAAAATGGATATATCGCTTTGCGCGAGGATGACTTGTATATAGCTGATTATTTTTTAAGAAAAATATTATTTTAAAAAAATATAAAAAATTAGCACCAAGGACTTGACAGTGCTAAAAAATCACATATAATATGTTTAGCACTGAAAGATAGTGAGTGCTAGAGGAGGCGAAAAAAGATGTTATCACGTCAGGATATGATCTTAAAATATATCGTCGAATCTTTTATCAAGACCGCTGTTCCAGTCGGTTCAAAAACTTTGATTGAACAGTATCAGCTTCCATATTCTTCGGCAACAATCCGTAATGAAATGGCAGCTCTTGAAGAAAAAGGCTTGTTAGAAAAAACTCATGCTTCATCAGGAAGAGTACCTTCTAGCGAAGGATATCGCTACTACGTTAAGTATCTTCGCGATGAGCAGCAAGATGTCGATAGCCAGTTAAAGATGCAACTTTCACTGATTATTGACCAGCATAATAAGTCGATTGAAGACGTCTTGAAAGAGTCGTGTAAAATTTTATCTCATATGACTAACTTAGCCTCGGTGGTTTTAGGGCCATCAGCTGATCAAGAACATCTCGCATCTATTCAGCTAGTGCCTATCTCGACTAATAGTGCCGCATGTGTCTTTGTTACTGATACCGGTTATGTTGAAAATAAGACTTTCGTCTTTGATGAAAGCGTCAACATGAGCGATGTTAAAAAGTGCGTCAATATCATCAATGATCGAATGAAAGGTACAGCGATTTCTGAACTATCAGATAAAATGGAAGTCGTTAAACCATTGATTCAAACCCTCATTCAATCAAATGATGCTATCTATCGCGCTTTTGCTGAAGCTTTCTTGAAATTTACATCTGATCGAATTGCTTTCTATGGCAAGGAAAATTTGTTAGATCAGCCAGAGTTCACTTCAGATCTCAGCAAATTCAAGAAGTTGCTGGAGTTTATCGATTCTCCATCCAAGATGCGTGACATTATCGATAGCGATGAATCTCTTGATGTCCATATCGGAAAAGATGAAGAAGGAAATGGATTTGATGATGTTTCCTTTGTCACAAAGAAGATTTCTATCGGTAATGACAATGAAGGAACAATCACTTTGGTTGGTCCGACGAGAATGGATTATGATCGAATCGTTAATGCTCTGGAATATCTAGCTAAGAAGATCGATGAAATCTATAACAAAGAAAGCGAAAGAAAGGAGCAAAGCGATGAAGGATAAAAACAAAGATAAGAAAAGTGAAACCTTAGAAGAAACTCAGGAAAAGAAACCTGAAACATCTGAGGAAAAAGAAGAAAAAATTGATCCAAATCTCGCGAAGATTGAAGCTTTGGAAAAAGAATTAGCAGAATGGAAAGACAAAGCTTATCGGACAGTTGCTGATTGCGATAATTTACGTAAATCTTATGAAAAAGATCATCAGATAATGGTAAAGTATCGCGGACAACCATTCGTCGAAAAACTACTTCCAACTCTTGATACATTCTATCTGGTTTTAAAAAATGAACCAACTGATCCAAATCTTAAAGCTTATCTAGCAGGATTCCAGATGATTTATAAATCAATGCTTCAAGCTTTAGAAAGCGAAGGTGTCAAATTGATTATGCCGACAATCGGTAAAGAATTTGATCACCAGACGATGCAAGCTATCGAAGTTGTCGATGGCGAAAAAGATAATATTGTGGTTGAGATAAGAAAACCTGGTTATCTGCTTCGCGACCGTTTAGTAAGTCCAGCTTCCGTAGTTGTATCGAAAGTAAAAGTTGAAAAAGCTGAAACAAAAGAAGAGAAAACTGAAAATAACGATGATGCTTTTGCTGATACAGAACATCAAGCATAAAGAAAAAGGAGAAATTAATCTATGGCAAGTGAAATTATCTTAGGTATCGACTTAGGTACCACAAACTCTGTTGCATCTTATATGCAAGCTGATGGTAAAGTTAAAGTTATTCCAAATCCGGAAGGACCTAATACTACTCCATCTGTCGTCTCATTTAAACCTGATGGTGAGGAAATTGTCGGTTATGCCGCAAAGAGAATGTTACTCACTAATCCTGATACTATTGCTTCTATTAAGAGAAAGATGGGTACTAATGAAAAAGTTCACATTAGCTGCCTCAATAAAGATTTCACACCTCAAGAAATCTCTGCAAAAATTCTTTCTTACATAAAGAAATATTGCGAAGACAATTTAGGACAACCTATTTCTAAGGCTGTTATTACTGTCCCTGCTTACTTCAACGATGCTCAAAGACAAGCGACTAAAGATGCTGGTCAAATCGCAGGCCTCGATGTCGTAAGAATTATTTCTGAACCTACTGCTGCAGCTTTAGCATATGGTGAAGATAACAATAAATCACAAAAGATTCTCGTCTACGATTTAGGCGGTGGTACATTCGATGTCTCTATTCTTGATATTGGTGATGGTACATTCGAAGTTATCGCTACAAGCGGTGACTCTAACTTAGGTGGTGATGACTGGGATAACGCTTTAGGAAAATACTTACTTAATGATATTAAAGCTAAAGAAGGCGTTGATCTTTCTAACGATAAGATGGCTTTACAAAGAATTAAGGAAGAATCTGAAAAAGCTAAGATTGCTTTATCATCACAGCTTCAAGTCACCATCTCATTACCTTTCTTAGCAATGGGTAAAAATGGTCCTATCAACTATGAAACAACTTTAACAAGAGCAAAATTTGAAGATTTAACTCGCGATTTATTAAGAAGAACCGAAGAACCAGTCAGAAGAGCTCTTGCAGATGCTAAATTATCTACTTCACAAATCGATGAAGTCTTATTAATCGGTGGTTCAACAAGAATGCCAGCTGTTGTTGAATTAGTTAAGAAATTAACTGGCAAAGATCCTAACCGTTCAGTCAACCCTGATGAAGCAGTTTCTGTTGGTGCTGCTATCCAAGGCGGCGTCATTAAAGGCGATAAGAAGGATGTCCTCTTACTCGATGTCACTCCATTAACCTTAGGTATTGAAACTATGGGCGGTGTTATGACTCCATTAATTGAAAGAAATACCACAATCCCAACTACTAAATCACAAATCTTCTCAACTGCTGCTGATAATCAACCTGCAGTCGACATTATGGTCTACCAAGGTGAAAGACCAATGGCTAGGGATAACAAGTTATTAGGAACCTTCAAACTCGATGGTATCCGTCCTGCTAGAAGAGGTGAACCACGTATTGAAGTTACATTCAATATCGATGTTAATGGTATCGTTAATGTTAAGGCAAAAGATCTCGATACTCAAAGAGAACAACAAATTACTATCTCCGGCTCTAATGGCCTAAGCAAGTCCGAAATCGATAGAATGGTTAAGGAAGCTGAAGCTAATAAAGAAGCCGATGATAAGAGAAAAGAAGAAGTCGAAGTTAAGAATAAAGCTGAAAGCTTAATTGCTCAAATCGATCAAGCCATGGCTGAAAAAGGTGCTTCGATGAGCGAAGAGCAAAAGAAAGAAACTCAAACTATTAGAGATGAGTTAAAGACTGCTCTCGATAACAATGATATCGAAACTTTAAAGAATAAGATGAATCAACTTGAACAAGCTGCTGCTATGGCTCAACAATATCAGCAAGCTCAAGGAAATCCATCAGCAGATAGTAGCCAATCAAGCAAACCAAACGATGATAACGTCGTCGATGCTGATTTCACTGAAAAGAAGTAATAAATCACTTGGAGGTATGCTAAATACCTCCATTTTGTAAGGGAAAGGAGTAATTATGGCCCAAAAGAGAGATCCATATGAGGTTTTAGGTGTTTCTAAGAGCGCATCAGCTGATGAAATAAAATCAGCTTATCGTAAACTCGCAAAAAAATACCATCCTGATCTAAATAAGGAGCCGGGTGCTGAAGAAAAATTTAAAGAAGTTCAAGAGGCATACGATATCTTATCAGATCCAAATAAAAAAGTTAAATACGATCAATTTGGCTATGCTGCTTTCGATCCAAATAGCGGTGGATTCGGTGGCGGAAATCCTTTCGGAGATTTCGGTGATGTCGATTTAGGCGATATCTTTGGTAGTTTCTTTGGCGGTGGCCGTTCGCGGAGAAGTCAGTCATCTGGCCCAGTTCGCGGCGCAGATAATTTAATGCGCGTGAGAATTTCTTTCATGGATGCGATAAACGGCAAGAAGATTGTCATTAATCCAGTTGTTGAAGAAACATGCCCGCATTGTAACGGAACTGGTGCTGAGACACCTAGTGATATTCAATCATGTCCAGATTGCCACGGAACTGGTAGAATTAGAAGCGTCCAAAATACTATTTTTGGCCGGATGCAAAGCGAGAGAGCTTGTCCGCGTTGTAATGGAACTGGCAAGATCATCAATAAGCGTTGTAGCGTTTGCCAAGGCAAGGGATATACTTCTAAGAAAGAAGAATTGGAAGTCAATATTCCAGCCGGCATATCATCAGGGCAACAAGTTGTTGTTCGCGGAAAAGGTCAACGCGGTCAAAATGGTGGACCTAATGGTGATCTTTACATCGAAGTTGTGGTCGATGATAGCAAGATTTTCACCCGTGAAGGCAATGATATACATATTTATAAAGATGTTTCATATATTGATGCGATTCTCGGCTGCGAAGTTGAAGTCGATACTGTATATGGCAAAGTAAGTATGAAGATTCCAGCGGGAACTCAGCCGAATACAATTCTTAGATTATCCGGCAAAGGTGTTAAAGATTTGCGTTCGAGTTCTTATGGTGATGAATTAGTTCATATTAACATCAAATTGCCAACATCAATTAGCAAAGAAGAAAAGGATTTATTGTTGCAATTACGCGATAAATCAAGTAAAAAAAGCAATAATATCTTCTCATCAATCTTCGGAAAGAAATAAAATTAAATCTAAAGGAAGCTCATTTCGAGTTTCCTTTTTTTGTTAAAATGATAGGTATGATTTTGGCAAAATAAAAAGTCCCAGTAATGGGACTTTATTAATCATTTTGCTACGATGTAACAAAATGCTAGTTATGAGATGGCGGAGAAACAGAGATTTGAACTCTGGCGGGACGCGAATCCCCTATCGGTTTTCAAGACCGACCCCTTCAGCCACTTGGGTATTTCTCCACATATATATCATATCGCAAGTTGGTGGACCCGGAGGGGCTCGAACCCACGACCCGCGGTTTATGAGACCGCTGCTCTAACCAACTGCGCTACGGGTCCAAATAATGGTGGCGGCGGAGGGACTCGGACCCCCGACATACCGGGTATGAGACGGTTGCTCTAACCAACTGGGCTACGCCGCCATAACACTTAACGCGCCTTATAATAATATGAGATATATGATATAAAATCAAGCGTTTTTTTAATTTTTTTAAAATAAAAAAACTAATATTTTCTCTCATATTAAAATGACTGGTTAAATTTTAATTATATAAAAATAATTATTATTCAAAATGTTTTGCAGTTAAGAAATAGTATCGCATTCTTTCAATTTTTTCATGATAGTGCTATTATTAAAATAGAAGATAACTTGGAGGAATAATATGAAAAAATTATTAATAGTTGTCGATTATCAAAAGGATTTTGTCGATGGCGCATTAGGATTTGAGGCGGCTAAAAAAATTGAATCTTATATTTCTGATTTAATTAAAGAATATCGGGCAAACGGTGATGAAGTCATGTTTACAATGGATACTCATGATGACGATTATTTAAAAACTGAAGAGGGAAAATATATTCCTACTAAGCACTGCATTAGAGGGACTGATGGATATAAACTCTATGGAAAAGTTGCTCGTTTATCAGGTGGTTCATTAATCTTTGAAAAGCGCGCATTCCCATCATCTCAGCTCTGTTTCTATCTTAGAGGATCGGGCTATACTGAAGTGACACTTGTCGGAGTCGTTACCAATGTCTGCGTATTAGCAAATGCAATCATGGTGAAGGCAGCATTACCATATGCTCATATCATTATCGATGCTAAGGGATGTGCCTCAAATAATCCTGAACTTGAACAGAAGGCTTTCGATATTTGTAAAGACTTATTAATTGAGGTTAAAAATAGTGATAGATAAACTATCTAATTTCTTTAAAGAATTTTTTACTAAACAAACTCAAATACTATTTTTTAGGACAATGATTGTGTCACTTGTCCTTTTTGTCATTTTATCTGTTTTCTTCTTTTTCTCATTGATGGGGATTCCACTTGGATTTCTCTTGGGAGTTGTTGCTTCTTTTGGAGGATATTTGCTCCGTTATATCTATAAGAAAAACGATCGAGACAATTCTAAAAGCATCATAATTGAAACAGCAGCATCGTTCCTCTTAGGCATTTTAGTAGTTATTTATTATTTGTTTTTTATTGTACTGGCCTTATTTTTATATCATTCCGGAATAACTGCATTTAATTATGTAACAGTATTAATCGGATTAGCGATGATTGATATAGTTAGATACTTAACAAAATATTTTTTTCGAAATGAAGGAGGGAAGGCATGAATATTTGGCATGACATAGATCCTAAACGCGTGACATCAAAAGAGTTTGTTGCAGTTGTGGAAATCACATCAGGAAGCAAAAATAAATATGAATTAGATAAGGAAACGGGGCTATTAAGGTTGGACAGAGTCCTCTATACCGCGACTCATTATCCTGCTAATTATGGATTTATTCCTTTAACCTATGCAGAAGACCACGATCCTCTTGATGTTTTAATAATTTGTTCGCAACCATTGCTTCCATTAACTTTGGTTCGCTGTCGCCCGATTGGCATTTTGAAGATGAAAGATGATGGAGAAGGCGATGAAAAGATTATTGCTGTGTGCCTAGATGATCCGGCCTATGAATACATAACTACCATTCATGAATTGCCTTTGCATGTTTTTAAAGAGTTCAAACATTTCTTTGAAGTTTATAAAATTCTTGAAGGTAAAAAAACAGTAGTTGAACATATTCATAATGCTGATGTTGCTGAACAAATTATTCAAGAATGCATAGATCGCTACATTTCTGTCTTCGGAGATAAAAAAGAAATTAAATAAATTAGAAGGTACTACAAAATTATGGAAATTAATAAAAAATTAGCTGAAGAATTAAATATTAAAATTAGTCAAGTCGACGCGGTTTTAAAATTATTAAGTGAAGGTGATACTATCCCTTTTATCGCTCGTTATCGGAAAGAAGTAACTGGATCGCTTGATGATGAAATTTTAAGAAAATTTGAAGAGAGATTAGCTTATCTCAATAATTTACAAGATCGCATGAATACAGTTATCGGAACTATTGAAGAACAAGGTAAGATGACTGATGAATTACGCGAAAAGATTGATAATTGCCAAACTCTCAGTGAACTGGAGGATTTGTATCGACCATATAAACCTAAAAAGAAAACTCGCGCGGTTATCGCTAAGCAAAAGGGCTTAGAGCCATTAAGCGAATATATTCTTGAGCAAGTAGAAGAAAAGCCATTAATGGAAAAATGTGCAGAGTTTATCGATGAAGAAAAAGGTGTCAAGACAGCTGAAGAAGCATTGCAAGGCGCTAAAGATATCATTGCTGAAAAAATTAGCGATGATCCAGATTATCGTAAGGTAATTAAAAGACTCGATCAGAAGAAAGCTTTAATTACTTCTAAAGAAGTTAAAAAAGCGGAAAATGATGTCTACGGCATGTATAGCGATTATCAAGAATTAATTTCTAAAATTCCTCCTCATCGAATCCTTGCGTTAAACCGCGGTGAGAAAGAAAAATGCCTAAGGGTAGCAATTGAAACACCTGAAGAAGAAATTTTAAATTATCTTGAGTTACGCATAATTAATGAAAAATCTCCTTTTGAAGATGTGTTAAAAGAGACAATTAAAGACGCTTATGAAAGATTGATCGCTCCGTCAATTGAAAATGAAATCCGTAATGATTTAGAAGAAAAAGCTGAAGATGAGAGCATGGAAGTTTTCAAAGATAATTTAGTGCAGGTTTTACTTCAATCGCCGATTAAGGATAAAGTAGTTCTCGGATTTGACCCAGGTTATTCCCATGGCTGCAAGCTAGCGGTTGTCGATGGTACGGGAAAAGTTTTAGCTACTGACGTCATCCGTCCTACATTGAAATCAGATAAAGAAGCTGAAAAAGCTAAAAAAGTTTTACTTGATTTAATTAAACGTTATCATATCGATTTAATCGCCTTAGGAAATGGAACAGCTTCGCGTGAATCTGAAAATTTCTTAAAGAATTTAATAAAAGAAAATAATTTAGAAAAACAAATTAAATATTTAATCGTTTCTGAGGCAGGAGCTTCCGTTTATTCTGCTACTGATTTAGCCAAAAAAGAATTCCCGGATTTCGATGTTAATCTTCGTTCAGCAGTATCTATCGCTCGGAGATTACAAGATCCTCTCGCTGAATTAGTTAAAATTCCTCCAGAATCGATAGGTGTCGGTCAATATCAGCACGATATGAACCAAAAGCGCTTAAAAGAAGTCTTAGGAAATGTTGTTGAAGACTGTGTTAACTCAGTCGGTGTTAATCTTAATTCTGCATCGGTATCTTTGCTTAATTATGTTTCAGGAATTTCACCGAGCATCGCTAAAAACATTGTTGCTTACCGCGATGAGCATGGTAATTTCCGTAATAGAGAAGAGTTATTATCGGTCAAAATGCTCGGACAAAAAGCCTATGAGCAATGCGCTGGATTTTTAAGGCTTGAAGGCGATAACCCTCTCGATAATACCGCGGTTCACCCTGAATCCTATGAGACAGCAAAAAAACTTTTGAAATCTCTTAATTTAGCTTTAAAAGATTTAGGAAGCGAAGAGTTAATTTCTTCTTTAAACCATATTAATGACATTAATGCTTTAGCCAAATCTCTTAATGTTGGAGTTCCAACTTTAGAAGATATCATCGCTGAATTAAAGCGTCCAGGAAGAGATATCCGCGAAGATTATAAACAAGTTGAATATTCTAACGATATTATGGATATCAGCGATTTAAAGGTCGGTATGCAGCTTTATGGAACGGTTAGAAATATTATGGATTTTGGTTGCTTTGTCGATTTAGGTGTTCATGTCGACGGACTAGTCCATATTTCAGAACTTTCTAATAAGTTTATAAAAAATCCACGTGAAGTTGTCCACGTTAACGATGTCGTTAAAGTAAAGGTTATTTCAGTTGATGTCGAGAAAAAGAGGATTGGTCTCTCGATGAAACAAGTTTCTAATGCCTAACAAAAAAAAGCAGAATCAAGCGATTCTGCTTTTTTTTATGATTGATAGATTATTTTTCAGTTAAGAGAGTTTTCTTTTCGATTTCGTCTTTAATTAATTTAACGAATTCCTCAACAGAAACAGTGATTTGTTCTTTTGAGCCATACTTACGATATGTTACGGTGTGATCTTTAACTTCATTGTCGCCGATGACGAGAGTATACGGAATCTTATGGGTTTGAGCTTCTCTTAAGCGGTAGCCTAATTTCTCTTCGCGTTCATCGACTTCACTTCTCAAATGAAGATCCATAAATTGTTCATTTAATTTTTCAGCGTATTCGTTATGGACGGAAGCGACTGGTAAAATCTTAACTTGAACTGGAGCTAACCAAGTTGGGAAAGCACCGGCGAAGTTTTCGGTGATAATTGCAATGAATCTTTCAAGCGAACCAAAGCAAGCGCGGTGAATCATAACCGGAGTAACTTTATTGCCGTCTTTATCAATGTAGAAGCAATTGAAACGTCCTGGTAATTGCATATCGAGTTGGATTGTGCCGCATTGCCAAATTCTATTCATTGAATCGCGAAGTTTGAAATCGAGTTTTGGACCATAGAAAGCTCCATCACCTGGATTAATCTTGAATTCGCGTCCGGTTGCTTTGCAGGCTGCGATTAAATCAGCTTCAGCCTTGTCCCAAACAGCGATATCACCGATGAAGTTATCTTCTGGACGAGTTGATAATTCGATGTGGTAATTTAGGTGGAACAAGGAATAAATGTGGTCATAAACCTTGATGATATTGGTGATTTCTTCACCGATTTGATCTTCTCTTAATAAGATATGAGCATCATCTTGAGTAAAGGTTCTAACGCGGAATAAGCCGTTTAAAGCACCTGATGCTTCGTGACGGTGTACGTGACCGAGTTCAGCAATTCTAACAGGTAAATCTTTATAAGAATGTAAAGAATTATTGTAGATAAGGATTGCTCCTGGGCAGTTCATCGGCTTAATCGCATATGGTGTATCATCGACCATTGTGATATACATATCATCTTTATAGTGATCCCAGTGTCCTGAAATTTCCCATAATTCTTTACTGAGCATCATTGGGGTCTCGCAGACGAGGTAACCATGTTTACGGTGGAAATCAATCCAATAATTCTCTAATTCTCTCTTAATAGCGTATCCATTAGGAAGGAAGAATGGTAATCCTGGACCACATTCACTCATCATGAAGAGACCGAGTTCTTTACCAATCTTTCTGTGGTCTCTCTTCTTTCTTTCCTCTAAATCGTGAAGGTGATTTTGTAATTCTTCTTCAGTGAAGAAAGAAGTACCATAGATTCTAGTTAACATTTTATTGTTAACATTGCCTCTCCAGTAAGCCCCGGCAACTGATAAAAGTTTGAAGTGTTGAATTTGTGAAACTTTTTCAACGTGTGGGCCAGAGCATAAATCATAAAAATCGCCTTGACGGTAGATAGTAATTTCTCCATCAATTCCGTCGATTAATTCTAATTTATATGGATTATTTGCAAATAATTTCTTAGCTTCTTCTTTGCTTACGATTTCTCTGACGATTTCTTTTCCGGAAGAAGCAATTTTTTTCATTTCCTTTTCAATCTTTGGAAAATCGGCATCGGTAATTTTTTCATCACCGAAATCGACATCATAATAGAAACCTTCTTCAATACTTGGTCCAAAGCCAAATTTAGCATTTGGATAGAGGTGAGAAATAGCTTCTGCCATTAAGTGGGAAGTTGAGTGATTTAAGACATCATAAGATTCTTCATCACCTTTTTTAATAATTTCAAAATGTCCTTCGTGTTCAATAGGGCGTTTTAAATCGAAAATTTCTCCATCGAGTTTATAAGCGATAGCTTGCTTAGCAAGCGAGGAAGAAATTTTTTTTGCGATATCTTCGCCATTTTCATTGGCTTGGACTTCAAGTTCGCGATCATCGAGTAAATATACTTTCATAATGTTCTCCTTTCATAAAAAAATCCTTATGGAAATAAAAACCATAAGGACGAATTTACCGCGGTACCACCTTAGTTCATTTATATAAAAAACAATAAATGCACTTCATTAATTGCTTTTAACGCAAGCGACGTCTTATTACTAAGAAAGCTCCATAGTGGTATTCAGAGTTTTGTTTGCTGCTTTCACCAACTGCAGCAATCTCTGGAAAGTTTCTCTGAACGTGTCTACTTCATTGCTCGGCTATATTATTTGCTAGTTGCTTTTTATTTGCAAGAGATTTTTATCTTTTATTTGTCAAAATAGAAACCAACAGCTGCTCCACCCATCAATCCGGCATCTTGATCGAATTTAGCAAAGACAAATGCTGGGGATTTTAAAGGGAATTTTTCAATATATTGATAGAAACGGTGCTTAAGCTCCTCAACGAAGACAGAACTTGATAACATAACTCCACCAGATAAAACAATGCAATCGACATTGTACATGATTTGAATATTGGCAATTAATTTTGCAACATGCTCAAGCCAGAGATCATAAAGTCTTAGGGCTCGAGAATTTCTTTTAGCGACGAGTTCAAAGAATTCTTTTGCATTTTCAATCATAAATTGATGTTTATGGCAGAGTCTTTTGATTCCGTTACCAGAAAGATATTCTTCTACCTCGTGATAGTTATGTTCAATATAAATATAAGTATGACCAATTTCGAAAGGTAAATTGAGGAGCTTGTGGTTATAGACAAAGCCTCCTCCGATACCAGAAGAAATGGTGATGAAGAAGGAAGAATTATATTCTTTACTGCTTCCAAAAATTGATTCGGAAAAAGCAGTAGCATTAGCATCATTAACAACTTTCACCGTTAACGAAGGAAAAGCCTCTTCAATAACTTTTTTGAGATTAAAATCATTAATATATAAGTTAGGCGAAGCGGTGATGATTCCGTTTTCAACAAATCCGCACGCAGAAACACCGACTGTATCAATATCGTATTCTGAATAATTTAATGAAGAAATCATTCGAATAATTTGCTGTCCGAGGGCTTCTTTATCATACTTAAGAGAATGCTCGCGGAGCACTTTAACAATTGTGCAATCGTTTTTTACTATTCCAACGCGCACATTGGTTCCGCCTAAATCGACAGATATTACGTACTCTTTCATAATTAGATATCTAAGTTTCTAGGTTTATTCACAGTAATAATCTTCATGAAATTAGTGTTTTCAGATCCAGATGGATTGCTTCCTGTGATGATAATTCTTGTGCCTGGTTCCATATTTAATTTTCTAGCTTGGAGCAAGGCGATAACTTCCATCTCTTCAATGAATTGAGGAACATGTGGAATTAAGACCGGATAAACACCCCAGTTTAAAGCTGAAGTGAAAGCCTCAGTGCGGTTATCAGTAACGAAGAGAATTGGGCAGCATGGACGTGATTTAGAAATAAGCTTTGCTGATGCCGATGAAGAAGAGAAGCAAATAATTAATTTTGTATCAGTTAAGACAGCAGTTTGAGTTAATGTATTTGCCATAGCTGCATTGATATTTTTAATCTTTTCATTTTGGTGAGCAGTGATATTAAATTCTTCACTTGCCAATGTATAGTAGTTAAGATATTTTTCCATTCTTGAAGAAATCTTAGCTTGCATAGCAGCAGCGAGAACCGGATATTCACCATTAGCGGATTCAGCAGAAAGCATGACGCAGTCACTTGATTCAAGAACAGCATTAGCAACATCGGAAACCTCAGCTCTAGTTGGGTTTGGATTAGTCTTCATGCTATCAAGCATTTGGGTAGCAGTAATAACTGGCTTACCAGCGATACGGCATTTCTCGATTAATTCTCTTTGAACAACTGGTACGTCTTCCGCTGGAATCTCAACTCCTAAATCACCACGGGCAACCATAATGGCATCAGTTGCTTCAATGATAGAATCAATATTCTTGACAGCCATTGGGTTTTCAATTTTGGAAATAATTTTGATATCAGGACGGCCATTGTCAATCAAGATTTTTCTGATTGCGTTAACGTCATCAGCATTTCTGACGAACGATGCAGCGATGAAGTTAAATCTTTGGGTGCATCCCCAAACCAAGTCATCGCGGTCTTTTTCAGAGATGAATTCCATAGATACTTCGGTATCTGGGCAATTGACACCTCTCTTGTTTTTGATAACCATGTGGTTAAGTGCTTTTGTGACGAGTTCGCGGTGTTCATCATCTTTTTCGATGACTTCAAGAGTTAAATTACCATCATCGAGTTTGATTCTATGACCGACTTGGATATCATCATAAAGACCAGGATAAGTGATAGAGAATTTTTTATTAGTTCCGAGGCATTCAGTCATTGAAATTCTGATAATATCACCGATCTGGACAGAAATTTGTCCACCTTCAAAATCATGGGTACGGATTTCTGGTCCCTTTGTATCGAGGATAACCGGCATGATAATGCCATCTTCACTTTCAAGTTTAGCTGAGATATCAAGCTTTTTTTGATGTTCTTCATGCGTGCCGTGAGAAAAATTACAACGCATGCAGTTCATACCTGCATAATAAAGTTCTTTACATGTTTCATACGTATCGGAAGCAGGACCGATAGTACAAATAATTTTTGTATTCTTGCTAATATTCATGCTAATCTCCTATATAAAAAGCAATTTTTACACTAAGAATATAGCATGACAAAGTCATAAATTAAACAATTTAAATCTATAAACTACAAATTATTTTTGCTATGATATCACTAGAGGTTACTAGAGTGAAAGAAATTAATTACTTAAGTAAAGATGACTTTTTTGAAGTGAAACTAGGGTCGATGCTAGCTAGTTATGATCGCGATATTTTGACGACCCTTTATCAACCTATTATCGGTTACAAAGCATTGGCTTTATATTTTACTTTATGGAGTGAAGTTAAACGAATGGAATATTCACCTTTAACTAAACATGAGATTTTGTTAAAGGAAATGGATATTGGAATCGATGAACTATATGCTGCCCGGCTAAAACTTGAAGGAATTGGGCTTTTGCGTTCGTATCGCTCAAAAGTTGGTAAATCTGCAGCTACATATCTTTATGAATTATATGCCCCAAAAACACCGCAGGAATTCTTTGAAGATATTATCTTCAAAGGATTATTAGCTAGAAAAATTGGCGAACGTGAAGTTCAAAAATTAACGATGATTTTCTCATCGCCAGAAATAAGCCATGGTGATTATGAGGAGATTTCTGCAAGTTTTTCCTCAGTTTATTCACTTGATGAAGAAGAAAGTTTAAAGACAATAACTATCAAATCGTCGCGTGGAAGAAAGACGATTAACATCAGGAGTAATTTTGCAATTGGCGAGTTCCTAAAAGAAATTTCTCAAACTGCTAAAATATCTAAATCTTCATTTTTACCTGATGATTTAGAAGAAATTTCAAGAATTGCTGTTCTTTTTGGATTTGATGTATCTGAAATGAGCGATATTGTTTCTCGGATATACGATCCCAACGTAATTAATCACATAGACTATGATGAACTTTATGAACTTGCTAAAAAATATAAAGAAGGAAACTCTTTAGTTTTTGATTCAAAAGAAGAAGTTAATAAAGAATATACAGGCGATCAAGAGTTTGCTAAAAAACTAAATATGATGACGCAGTGTTCACCTATTGATTATTTAAGAATTAAGCAAAATTATACGAATCCTTCACCAGCTGATGTTAATATATTGAATATACTTTCATCAAAATATCAATTAACTGCTCCGGTAATTAATGCTTTGGTCGATTTTACATTGGCGATGTGCGATAATGAATTACCTAAATCATATATTGAGAAGGTCGGAGCTTCGTTAAAGAGAAAAGGAGTTACGACAGCTTTGGCTGCTTGCAATGCTTTAACAAGAAAAAGAAAGCCGAAACCTGTGGAAGATAGCTCATATCACGTTGAAAATCAAAATCAAACTACACGTGAAAATTCCGAAGAACATATTTCTGATGAAGAATTAAATAAACTACTCGAGGGATTTTAAAATATGAAAGAAGTAAAAATCGAAAAAATTATCGCTGAAGATCAAATTAAAGACTTAAAGAAAAAATACTTGGATATTGTCTGTTCAGATTTAGAATGTTCTGATTTTATTAAAAGTAATCATCTTAGCGAAAAAAAGGTTTCTGATAATTTATCAAGTTTTTTGAAATATCTCGAATCGCGTGAAAAATGCGAAAATTGTAATGATTTAGCCACTTGTCCGTTGCAATTACAGGGTGTTAGACCTTATTTAGACTATGATTTAATTTCTAATCAAATATCCTTGCAGTTCAGAAAATGCCAACTCAATTATTTTACTGACGAGTTAGAACATAATTTCATGATTCATGATTTTCCTAAATCTTTTTTGAAATATCGTTTGACTGATACTCTGAATGATGATTATCGCTTGGTTAGAGCAAATGTTGTTGGCTATTTAGCAAAAATATTAAGAGGTAATGCTGATAAAGGAGCTTTTATATATGGACCTAGACAGGTTGGTAAAACATTTATAGCTGTTACATTTTGCAAAACTTTTATTGAAACATCACATAAAATGGTGGCTTTTATCTCTCCCGATTATATCCAATATTTATCTAATATATCATTTCAAGCTCCTGATGAACTCAAGAAGATTTTAAAAACTCTGACTGATGTTGATTTATTAGTTTTTGATGATTTTGGCAATGAATACTTGACTGGTTATGTACGTGATAATATCGTTTATCCATTACTTGATGGTCGCCTTAAATCTGATAAAATAACCTGTTTTACTTCCTGCTATAGCCCTTCTGAAATTCAGAGTATCTATTCTCTAAAAGATCGCTTCTCGCCAAAAGGAAAACAGATTAGAGAGTTAATCGCCGCATTAAGTAAACCATTTGAAATTTCTGGACTTCCTTATCAAGAATAATTAATAAAAATATTATTGTTTCCCCTATATAGTTAGTAGGAGGAACGCATGAAATATTTTGTAAGACAAAATTTCCCTAAGGAATGTGGTTTTGTTTGTCTGAAGATTCTTTTAAGTAATTTAAATAATGATGAGAATTACTTGTTTTTGCCATCTCCAGAAATTAATGAAGATTACTCATTTTATGATTTAATTAAGGAAGGTGAAAAATATAATTTAACATTGAAAGGCTATGCCATAGATACCCTAGAAGAAATCACTTTGCCCTGCATAGCTTTGATAAGGTTAGATTCGACAGATCATTATGTTGTAATCTATAATAGCAATAAAAAATATTTTCGGATTTTTGACCCTGGTTTAGGAAAAACAAAAATTCTAAAAAAGAAATTTCAAAGTCTTTCAAAAAAATGTTATTTATTGGTTGAAAGCCATCACAAGACAAAAATTAAATCACAATTTTTCTATAGTCAAAAATACTATCATTTCCTACAAATTATTAGTGCGTTTCTTCAAGTCTTTTTTCTATTTTTAATATCGTTTCAAACTCAGAAAATTAATATTATATTTTTTATTAGTATAATTTTATTTGTTTTGTCTATTATATTTAGTCAAATAACACATTCAGTTTTCATGAGAAAGTTTGATAGAAAAATTATCTATCCATTTTTAAAATTGATTGATAATGTTAGCTATCGACAGGCGCATAAATATATTGAAAACGAGTATGAATTAAAGAAATCTTTATTCATGCAAAATATTTCTTTATTAAATTGTTGCTTGTATATTGGATTTGTTCTTGTGATTTTGATGATTAATGATTATTGGAATATTATTAGCGTAATCTTTATATTAATATGTAGTATTTTCAAGTGTTATTTCACATATTGCCATCAAAGAAAACTTCTCTCAAAAATTGAATCCTTAGAGCATAGTGAAAAAAATTATTCCTATAATTACCGGATTGCGGATGAATTATCTTACAATTATGCCTTTTCAATAAAAATTATAGATTATATTTCAATAGTCGTAATTGTTGCGATTAATATTGCTATTTGCCATTTTCGCAGTTATATCCATCTATTTATTTATTATTTTTTCTTAGGCAAACTTCTTTACGAAAATATGTATAATGTCTATAACCTTAAAGATAAAAAGGACTTAATTCGAAAAAGAATAGCTTATCACGTAACGGTAAGTCATTACTATAATAGTAAATCAAATTCATAGTCATAATTACATAGATATTTTTGGGGTTTTTCGTTACAATTATTCATGAGGTAAAATCCATGAATATTGAACTTACTTTTGAAAATCAGACAAGTGAAGAATTGTCTGAATATGAAAAAAAATATCATTTATTAATTGAAACTATTTTGAAACATCTTAAGCTTGATGGTAATTTTATGTTAGAAATTGATTTAGTTGATGGTGAGACTATTCATCAAATCAATAAACAATATCGAAATATTGATCGAGAGACTGATGTGATTTCATTTGCGTTTGAAGATAGTAAAGAAAATTTAAATGCTCCAAGTGATTATCCTCGCGATCTCGGAGAAATTTTTATTTGCGTTCCTGTAGCCCATCGCCAGAGCGAAGAATATCAACATTCTTTCGAAAGGGAGATGATGTTCTTAGCTTGCCATGGCGTGCTTCATTTACTCGGATATGACCATATGAAGCCAGAAGACGAAAAAGTGATGTTTGCTATTCAAGACGAAATAATGAAAATTTTAAATTTGGAGGTTAAATAGATGCTTTCTATCGAAGAGATGATTTCTGAAGCAAAAAAAGCGCGTGAACTTAGTTACTCACCATATTCTAAATTCGCTGTTGGGGCGGCTATTGAATGCAAGGATGGAACATTAATTTACGGAGCAAATATTGAAAATGCGGCCTATGGATTATGTATGTGCGCGGAAAGAAATGCTGTTTTTCAGGGATATTTGAAAGGATACCGTCAAAAAGATTACGTTCAAATTTGTATTATTGCTGATTCTGAAGGTATTACTTCGCCATGTGGTTCCTGTAGACAAGTCTTAAGCGAATTATTTTCACATGAAGCTAAAGTCATATGCGCAAATATGGACGGAGAATATTTAGTTTCTAATATTGATGAACTCCTTCCGTATTCATTTAGTAAAGGAAATATGAGATGAAAAAAGTTGGCTTTGTTTCAATTGTCGGAAAAACTAACGCCGGCAAATCAACATTATTAAATTTAATTCTTGGTAAGAAAGTATCTATTGCAACAAATAAACCGCAAACGACGCGTAATGCTATTCAAGGTATTTATAATGATGAGGATTCTCAAATTATTTTTATTGATACACCGGGCTTAGTTAAGGCGCATCAACGGTTAGACCGCTATATGAATAAACAAATTTCTTCTTCGTTGATTGATGTCGATGCCTTAATTATTTTAGTTGATGCATCTATTCCTTTTAATAAGGAAAAAGATCAAATTATCAAGGACCGTTTTGAACGCGATTGTCCAACTTTTATCGTTTTCAATAAAATTGATTTGACAAATATCTTTTTAATTGAAAATCTGAAAAAAAAATATCATGAGCTTCTTCCAAAGGCAGAAATTCTTGAAATATCTTGCAAGGACAAATTTAATATCGATGTTTTATTGCAGAAGATTAAAGCTGTATTACCTAAAGGAGAAAAATATTATCCTGAAGAAATGTCCAGTGATCATCCAATGTCTTTTCTTATGGGTGAAATTATCCGCGAGAAGATTTTATTGTTTACTGAAGAAGAAGTACCGCATAGCGCTGCTGTTAAAATTGATTCAATCAAAAAAATTAATGACACTTTGCACATTGATGCGACAATACTTGTCGAAAAGCAGTCACAGAAAAAAATTATTATTGGAAAAGGTGGCTGGCTGATTAAAAAAATTGGAATTGCAGCTAGAAAAGATATTGAAGAGCTTCTTGGAAGAAAAATTAACCTTACAACATTTGTCCGCGTGGAAGAAAATTGGCGAGATTCTGCAAATTATCTCGATGAATTTGGTTACGGGTTAAATAAGCGGGATGAATAGTGATAGTGAATTAATAAAAGGATATGTTATACGAAATGTTCCCTATGGTGAAAGTGATGCAATCATCAGCGTTCTTACCGAAAAGGGAATTATTTCTTTTAAAGCGCGCGGAATCAAAAAAATAACTAGTAAAAATGCCGCATCATGTCTTTTATATGCTTTTTCTGAGTTTGAATGCACAACAAAAGGCAACTATAAATATTTGATGCGTGGAAGCTTAATTTCTTCTAATTATCAGCTCTACGAAGACATTGATAGGATGTGTATCTGTGGGTTGATTAGTGAAACGATTCTTACATTTTTGCCTGAGCCTAGTAAGCAAATTTATATTTTGTTTGAATATTTGATGCGCGTCGTAAATGGAGAGTTTGAATTGTTTTCTTTTGCGGCGATTTTCTTAGCAAAAATCATTGTTGAATGTGGATTTGGGCTAGATGTCGATGGCTGCGTTAAATGCCATACAAAGAATAAAATAGTTTCAATTAACTATGCTGAGGGAGGTCTTATTTGCTATAAATGCCGAGAAAATGAAAATATCGAATCGCCTCTATATTTAAAAACGGTACGGTATATTTTTAAGGTTGATGAGCAAAATTACTTTCATCATGTGATTGAAAGACCATTAGCGATTCGCTTAATAAAAGAATTAATGAACTATTTGAAAAATCAATATGATTATCGTAAATTAGTTTTTTGCGAAATGTTTTTCGAAACATATTAAACACACTTATAATAGGTTGACAAATTGTATACTATAATATTAAATCATGAGAGTATTTTACTATGGAGGAAATATGGAAGATAAACTTTTTAAGGAAATCGTAACACATTTACAAGTTCAAGGTTACGTATATCCTGGTTCACAAATATATGGTGGATTAGCAAATGCTTGGGATTATGGCCCACTTGGAGTTTTAATTAAAAATAATGTAAAGAGCCTTTGGTGGCAAAAATTTGTTACTGAACAACCGATGAATGTCGGATTGGATCCGGCAATTATTATGAATACTAAAGTTTGGGAAGCAACTGGACACATCTCAAATTTTAATGATCCATTAATCGATTGCAAAAAATGTAAATCACGTCATCGGGCTGATGATTTAATTGAACAGCAAGCGCATATTTCATGCGATGGCTGGAGCAATGAACAAATGATGAATTATATCCGTGAAAATCATGTTAAGTGCCCGGTTTGCGGATCAAGTGATTTCACTGATATTCGTCAATTTCAATTAATGTTCAAGACGCACATGGGCGTCACTGAAGATGCAAAAAGCGAAGTTTATCTCCGTCCGGAAACCGCTCAAGGAATCTTTGTTAACTTTAGTAATGTCGCTCGTTCGTCTAGAAAGAAATTACCTTTTGGTATCTGCGATATCGGCAAAGCTTTTAGAAACGAGATTACTCCAGGTAACTTTACATTCCGCACTAGAGAATTTGAACAAATGGAAATGGAATTCTTCTGCCATCCTGGAGAAGATTTAAAATGGTTTGAGTATTGGAAGACATACTGCCATGATTTTCTCTTAATGCTCGGAATTAAAGATGAGCATTTACGTTTACGCGATCACGATAAAGCAGCCTTAGCTTTCTATTCTAAAGCTACTACTGATATTGAATATCTCTTCCCATTTGGATGGGGCGAATTATGGGGCATTGCTGATCGTACTGATTACGATTTAAAACGCCACCAAGAATATAGCGGAGAAAATCTTACTTATCTCGATCCGTTTACCAATGAGCGTTTCACCCCATTCTGCGTCGAACCTTCAGTTGGTGTTGATAGAGTCGTCTTAGCTTGTCTTTGCGATAGTTATGAGGTTGAACAACTCGAAAAGGATACGAGAATAGTTATGCATTTGCATCCAGCTTTAGCTCCATATAAAGTTGCAGTTCTTCCTCTTTCAAAGCAATTAAAAGAAGAAGCTGAAGGCGTCTTAAATAGATTAGTTAAAGAATTTTCCTGCACCTATGACGATGCTGGAGCAATCGGAAGAAGGTATAGAAGACAAGATTCTATTGGAACTCCTTTCTGCTTAACAGTTGACTTTGATTCACAAGGTCAATCCTATACACTCAGAAACCGCGATACCATGGAACAATTCCGCGGTTCGTTAGACGAAATAATTGAATACGTTAAGAAAGCGATAAAATTATAGATTCATGATTCCTAGAGAAGTTATTGATGACATCCTTAGCAAAGCGGATATCGTTCAAATTATTGGAAGTTATATCAATCTAGTTAAACGAGGAAATAACTACTGGGCTCTCTGCCCGTTCCATAATGATCGGCATCCATCTTTAAGCGTGTCACCTTCTAAGCAAATATATTCTTGTTTTGTCTGCCATGAAGGTGGTAACGTTTTTACCTTTGTCCAAAACTATGAAAAAATATCTTATATTGACGCGGTAAAAAAAGTGGCTAAGATGATTGGCTATTCCTCACCTTCTCTGAACGTTGAGCAACGCCATGTCGATGACATGACAAAAGGAATACTTAACTGCTTGAAAGATGCGAATGAGTTTTATCATTATGTCGTTTTTACCGAAGCTGGTAAACGCGGATATGATTATCTGCAGTCGAGAAATATCGATAATGAAATGATCAATTATTTCTCTCTTGGGTATTCTCCAAATAACGGAGATATAACAATTAGACAATTGCGCGGAAAAAATCATTCTGTTGATGAAATTGATCAATCCGGCATTCTCGTTAGAAACGTAAATACTTTCTCAGATCGCTTTCAAGGAAGAATCACCTTTCCAATTTTTAACGAGTATAGCGAAGTAATTGGCTTCTCAGCGCGAAAAATTGATAACTCATCAGACGACGCGAAGTTTATTAATTCACCGGCAACTAAGGTTTTTAATAAATCAGCAATTCTTTATAATTATCAAAACGCTAGCAAAGAGGCGCGCCGCGAAGGTTATATTTACATAGTTGAAGGATTTATGGATGTCTTTGCTTTTTATAGAGCTGGGATTAAGTCTTGTATAGCCTTAATGGGAACAGCGTTTACAAGTGAGCACGCAAAAATATTAAGAAGATTAAATGTTCCATTGCGATTATGTTTGGATGGTGATGATGCTGGGCAACACGGCATCCTATTAATGACAAAAATTCTTGATGAATATCATATTTCCTATCAAATAGTCGATTATCACGGCGATAAACGCGATCCCGATGATATATTCAATCAGGACGGCAAAGAAAAATTTATCGCATTAGTTAGCAAATTAATTAAGAAAAATGATTTTCTCATAAATTATTTTACAAATAGACATGATCTATCATCAATTGATGGCAAAAAAGATTTTCTCGATGATGTAATCAAAAATTATTCTTCGTTTAGCGATGATATCGAAAAAAAATTATTTCTCAGTCAGGTGAGCGCATTAGTTAACCTCGACATATCATCACTGAAGGAATTATTCAAGGATAAAAAAGTCGATGATGCGTTCACATTTGGCGACTTTAGAATAAAAAAACAAAGATTAACAAAAATTGAAAACTCTGAACAGCATTTAATACGTTATATGCTTCAATCAATGGAAGCAGTTGAATATATCAAAGAAAGTTCAATCCCAGTTTTCATTGATGATATCTACAACTTATTAGCTAAGTATATTATTGAATACAAAAGCGAGAAACCAGACATTGATATCAAAGATTTAATTAATCTTATTCAGCAGACTGGTGGCGATCAAAAAATGATTAATCTGTTAATCTCAATTAGCGAGATGAAAGATATGTCACCTTATAGCAGGAAGTCAGCTGATGAATATATTGATGTCATACAAAAAAATTTATCAGATAAAGAATTTCTCAATCAGTTTGAGGATGCTAAAAGAAAACAAGATCCAGTATTGCAGGCTAAATTATTAGACATGCGAATGAAGAAAAAAAGGCAATAAACATTAGAAAGGAAGAATTTTATGCTAGAAAAAGACAGAGATGATTTAGAGATGGAAAACGAACTCGATGAAGATGAAGAAATCGATGATTCCCCAGTAGAGATTGAAGATGTTCACGATGATATCGAATCTCTTGATTCCATCAAAAAGAAGTTTGAAAAACAAGGGCTGAAAGATGGATATATCAACCAAGAAGACCTTCTTGATTCGACTCAACATCTCGATTTAAAAGATGACGATATCGAATCTTTAATTAAATATTTCCAAGATAAAAATATTAAAGTTATCTCCGATACTGATGATGAGCAAGATTTTGATAACATGGATGTCTCGGAAGAAGAATTAGAGAAGATGGATAATCAAGACGATCTCACCGAAGTCTTTGAAGATGATAGCGGAGATTTTAGCGATGATCAAGCGGCAGATGTTGATACTTCTGCTCTCGATTTCGATACCGACTTATATGCGACCGATTCTAGTAAAATTAATGATCCGGTTAAGATGTATCTTAAGCAAATAGGCTGCTATAAATTATTAACATCACAAGAAGAAATTGAATTAGCTAAGAGAATTAAACAAGGTGATCAACAAGCTAAAAACAAATTAACTCAAGCCAACTTAAGATTGGTTGTTTCTATTGCTAAACACTATGTTGGTCGCGGCATGCTCTTCCTCGATTTGATTCAAGAGGGTAATTTAGGTTTGATGAAGGCTGTTGAAAAATTTGATTATACAAAAGGTTTTAAATTTTCAACTTATGCTACTTGGTGGATTAAGCAAGCTATTACGAGAGCAATCGCTGATCAAGCTAGAACAATTAGAATTCCTGTCCATATGGTCGAAACAATTAATAAAATAACCCGTATCCAAAGAAAACTTGTTCAAGAAAAGGGACGTGAGCCAACAGCTGAGGAAATTGCAGCCGAATTAAAAAATGATGCTATCACCCCAGAAAGAGTTAGAGAAATTCAAAAAATTGCTCTTGATCCTGTTTCATTGGAAACACCTATCGGTGAAGAAGATGATTCCCACTTAGGTGATTTTATTGAGGATAAAGATGCTGTATCACCATCGGAATATACGACAAAATCATTATTGAAAGATGAACTAAGATCGGTAATGAAAGAATTAACTGACCGCGAAGAAAGAGTTTTAAGACTTAGATATGGACTTGATGATGACCGACCAAGAACACTTGAAGAAGTCGGTAAAGAATTTGGTGTTACAAGAGAAAGAATTCGTCAAATTGAAGCAAAAGCCATTAGAAAATTAAGACACCCGGCTCGGGCAAAACGTTTTGGTGATTTCCGTGACTAAAAATATTTCTGCCAGATTAAAAGAAATTAGCGAATATATTTCTCCTGATGATAGAGTTGCCGATATCGGCTCCGATCATGGATATCTTCTCCTTCTTTTGCTTGATAAAGGATGTAAACGACTCTTGGGGATTGAAAATAAAAACGGACCGTTTTTGCATTTAAAGGAAAATCTTGATCAATATTTGAATGATAAAATTGAAATTTCTTTTTCTGACGGACTCTCTTATCTTCCAAGCGACATTAATACTTTAGCATTTGCTGGAATGGGCGGAAAAAACATTATTTCTATCTTATCAAATAATGAAAGCAAGCTAGAGCAAATTGAAAAGATTGTTGTATCACCGCATATTGATATTCCTGCTTTAAGAAGATACTTAAGTGAAAAAGGTTATTATATTGAAAGTGAAGATATCATTTTCGATGAAAAATATTATTTTATTGATGTCTATAAAAAAGGCTCTAAATCTTATACTGACGAAGAAATTTATTTTGGACCAATTCTCTTGAGCGTTCAACCATACTTATTTCGCAAATATTATCAAGAATTAGCAGATCACTATCGTCATCTACTATTAACTGCTCCTCTTGATAGCGTAAGGAAAAAAGAGCTTAATGATAAGATAAGCTACATTAAGGAGTATGTCCGTGAAAAGTAAAAAATTGATTAGAAAGCTTTTTTCATTATATCCGACTAGCATAGCAAAAAAATATCATGATTACGTCGGTAAGATGCTTCCATGTCTACGCGAGGAAGTCAATAAAATAATTGTTTGCCTAGATGTAACAAAAAAGGTTGTCGAAACTGCAATTGCTAAGGAGGCCGATTTAATTATTTCCCATCATCCGTTTATCTATGGTAAGAAGAAAGATGTCTTATTAGACCCATATAAGGCTGATTTATATAATCGTTTGCTTTCTCATAATATTTGCGTCTATTCTTTCCATACGAATTTTGACGAAGGAAGAAATGGAATGAATGACGCTTTACTAAGCGCGTTAGGGTTAGAAAATATTCATCCTCTTGAAAGCATTCCAATGGCGAGAATTGGTATGCTTACTGAAGAAGTCGATATCAATGTCTTTGCTAAAAATGCTATAAAAAGTTTAAAACTAAATTATGGGCAATTACTTCCTTATGGCAAAAGCAAAATTAAAACCGTTGCTATTATCGGAGGAGCTGGAGCAAGAGAATGCTTCTTAGCTTATAATGAAGGCGCGGATTTATTTATCTCCGGTGACACACCTTACCACATTCGCCGGGAAATTATCGATAAAGGATATAATTATTTGCATCTCGATCATGAAATTGAAAAAATATTTATTCCGTCTTTTGCAAAAGTTCTTTCACAAATCGATTCGTCATTAGAAATTATTCCTGTAGATGATGTCGTGCAAATGGAATTAATAACTCTTTAAATATTCAATAATTGGATTTATCACTTCTTTTGGAGTTGATGCTCCCGCGGTGATAAATCCTTTTTCATTTTCTGAAAAATTAATTCTTTTTACTTCATCAAGAGAATTAACCAAAAAGACGCGTTTGTTTGGATATTTATGCTTTGCTAATTCAAATAATCTCGTCGAATTAGAAGATATTTTATCACCGATTACAATAATAAAATCCTCATCGCTTACTTCATCTAGAGCTTGCTGCCGTTTTTTCGTGGCAAAACAGATATCGTTAATAATTTTGACTCGTGAATAATATTTTTTTATTTCATCATATATCGGATTCAAAGCATCTTGAATAAGTGTTGTCTGATTATGAACTGAGGCGCATTCGCCTTTTTTTAAAACCGAATAATCAGGATTTTTAAAATCGAGAAATATAATATTTTTATCAAGTGACAATGAAGCTAAAGTCTCAGGATGATTTTTGATGCCGATAAAAATGACATCATCACCTTCCTCAAGAGCTTTTTCGATTGATTTAAAGTTCGCTTTAACGCGTGGACACGTCGTATCGATGATTTTTAATCCCTTATTTATCGCTAGTTGATCAAGGCTTTTATCATGACCATGCGCGGAAAAAACGATTGTCCCATGGTCAAGTGAATTGATTTTTTCTGCTAGAGATCTGTTATCATCAAGAACAAAATAACCATCTTTAGCAATATTTTCCATTATTAAAGAATTATGAACGATAGGTGAAAGTAACGTAATTTTTTCCTGATTATCTTTTTTTGCTTGGCGTAAAATTCTTAAAGCATTTTCAACGCCTAAACAGAAACCATAACAGCTCGCTAATGTTATTTTCATAAGTTTAATGTATCACAGATGAAAATAATAACAAGCAAATACTAGAAAAAAGATGAGAATAGAAATGAAAATTATACAAAATACACCTTATTGATATATAATATCAATGCAATGTGCAGGGAGGTTATTATGAATTTAAACGATTATATTGCGGTTATTGATAATTATCCAAAAAAAGGAATTTCTTTTAAAGATATCACACCGTTAGTAAAAGATCCTGACGCTTTTGCTGAAGCTTGCTCACAGCTTGCTGAATTTGCTAAGAGCGTTGGAGCTAATATAATTGTCGGTCCAGAAGCTCGCGGATTTATTTTCGGCGCACCGACGGCAATTATGGCCCATATGGGATTCGTCCCGGTTAGAAAGCCAAATAAATTACCGCGTGAAGTTATCACGTATACTTATCAACTTGAATACGGTACCGACACTCTCTGCATGCATCGAGATGCAATTAAAAAAGGTGACAAAGTAGTTATTATTGATGATTTAGTCGCTGTCGGCGGAACAATTAATGCCGTTGCTCACATGGTTGAAGAACTTGGCGGCGAAGTAGCCGGCGTTGGCTGCGTTATCGCCTTAGAAGGTTTATCCGGTATTAAAGAATTACCAGAAAAATATCCATTTAAAGCTTTGCTCACCCTCACGGATGAGGTGAAGTAATTAATGGGGAAATTCGTTTATCCAAAACACACTTATCAGGATGTAAAAAATAAATTTGAAAATTACATCCATAATCCTGATGACATCGATAGAATCGATAAGGCTTACCAATTTGCTTGCGAAAAGCATGCTGGTCAATTTAGAAAATCCGGTGAACCATATATCGTTCATCTAATTGAAGTAGCTTATATCGTAACTGAGTTCAATGTCGGACCGACGACGATTATCGTCGCTCTTTTGCATGACACGGTTGAAGATTGCCAGGTCACATTAGAAGAATTAGCCAATACTTTTTCTCCAGAAGTGGCGACAATGGTCGATGCCTTAACAAAAATTAAGGCTCTTTCAAAGCGGAAAGATAAAGAATTTTTAGCAGAATCGCATCGAAAGATTTTCATTGCGATGTCGCGCGATGTCAGAGTTATTATCGTCAAATTAGCGGATCGCTTGCATAATATGCGGACATTGGACTTTATGCCTGAGGATAAAAGAAAGCGGATCGCGACTGAGACTCTTGAAGTCTATGCTCCGATTGCCCACCGCTTAGGTATTAATATCATCAAAAGCGAATTAGAAGATTTATCTCTTTATTATCTCGAACCTGAAAAATATTTAGAGATTGAATCGCTTTTGAATAACAATACGATTAACCGACAAAATAATATAAAAATAATGGAAAAGAAAATCGCGGATATGTTGATTTCTAAAAATATTAAGTTTGAAATTTCCGCGCGTATTAAATCGATTTATTCCATTTATAAAAAAATCCATGTTAAGGGTCGGAAATTTGATGAAATTTACGATATCATGGCGATTAGAATTATTACTGAAACCGAGGTTAACTGCTATGAAGTTTTAGGATATATCCATAGTATTTATAAGCCAATTCCGGGCCGCTTTAAAGATTATATCGCTATGCCTAAGCCAAATATGTATCAATCTCTACATACGACAATTGTCGCTAATGATGGCAACATTTATGAAATTCAAATCAGAACTAAAGAAATGGATGAGATTGCTGAAAACGGTGTTGCTGCGCACTGGAGATATAAAGAAGGCGAAAAATACGATCCTAAACGCGAACAAAAAGAAATTGAGGAAAAACTTCATTGGTTGGGAGAATTTAAATCATATGAATCGGATAGCAAAGATGCTCGAGATTATATGACTGCCCTCCAACATGATATTTTCGACGCTAACGTTTATGTATTTACGCCTCTTGGAAAAGTTATAGATCTACCAACAGGTGCTACGCCTCTTGATTTTGCTTATAAAGTCCATACAAAGGTTGGCGATCAAGCTGTTGGAGCATTGGTTAATGGTCTGCTTGTTCCATTGACATATCAATTAAAAACCGGTGATGTCTGCGAGATTAAAACCAGTAAAAATTCGCCTGGTCCAAATGAAGGCTGGTTAAACATTGTCAAAACGAGTTTTGCAAGAAATCATATCAGAAAATATTTAGCAAAGAAAAATGTTCAAGTAAACCGCGAAATCAATATTCAAAAAGGTAAAGCGATGCTTGCAGATGATTTTAAAGATTACGGTTATAATGATAAACAAATGGTCAAGATGTTAATGGATAATAAAATACTTGATAAATATCCGTATCAAACACTTGATGATTTGTTTGCTGGTATAGCTACAAAAAATCCACCTACTTCTAGTATTATTGATGCATTAGGTTTAAAGAAATTTTCTGATGATGTCGCATTAAAAAAATATTTAGGAAAGAACTCTTCTAAAACTTATAATCCAAATCAAGCGATTTTGGTTAATGGAGTGGATCAATTAAAAGTCACAGTTGCTCCTTGTTGCTCACCGCTTCCTGGAGACAAGATTATCGGATTTGTTTCACGCGGAAAAGGCGTAAAGATTCACCGAGTTGAATGTCCAAATATCAAAGAAGAGCAAAGACTTATCCAAGTTATGTGGAATCCGGATATGAAAGATCAAAACTTCCCGGTTAATGTTGAAGTTGATGCAAATGACCGAAATAATTTGCTTGTCGATATCATGTCGCTTTTAAGCCAGTTAAAAGTTCCTTGCCAAAAAATTTCGGCAAAAATTCACCGCGATACTGTCACTGTTCAGGTATCGATGACGGTTATGCTTCCAAATATTGTTAAGATGCAAGATTTATTTAATGCGCTTATCAATATTGATGGGGTTTATGACGTGAAAAGGGTCATGAAATAAATGAGAAAAAGTAACTTAGTTAATGAAAAAGTTTTAAAAGAATATCGCGTTCATCAGTCGATGCGCTTAATTGATTTTTTGATGGATACTTTTGCAGCTAAAAGCAGAAACAACATCAAATCTTTATTAACCAGAAGATTAGTTTTGGTTAATGGTGCACCAGTTTCCCAATTTGATTTTGAAGTCGTGAATGGCGATATTATTCAAATCTCACCACATCCGGTTCGGGAAACTAGACAAAAAGCTTCAAAATTGGAAATTATTTACGAGGATGAAAATTTTATCGTAATCAACAAGCCATCTAATCTTCTTTCGGTTGCGAGCGATAAAGAAAAAACTATTACAGCTTATCGCTTATTGTCTGATTATGTCAAACAAGAAGATAAGCGCAAAAGAATTTATGTCGTTCATCGAATTGATAAAGAAACATCGGGTGTCTTAGTCTTCGTTAAGAGCGATAAGCTTAGACACTTATTAACTGATGGCGATAACTGGAATAATCTAGTCAAGAAAAGAGAGTATATCGCTCTCTGCGAAGGCGCAATGGAAAAGAAAAGCGATATCTTAATCAATAATCTGCTTGAGTCTAATACCAATTTGGTGTACGTAGCCCATGGAAAAGACGGACATAAAGCAATTACCAAATATAAGGTCATTAAAGAAAATGAAAAGTATTCTCTTTTAGATGTGGAAATTGAAACGGGTAGAAAAAATCAAATCCGCGTTCAATTAAAACATATTCATCATCCAATTGTCGGAGATGAAAAATATCTTTCATCAAGTGATCCAATTCACAGATTAGGATTACATGCTTATAAGCTTGTGATTACGAATCCATTAGATAACAAAACGATGACATTCGTGGCAAAAGAGCCAAAAGAATTTGAACGCGTTTTTGCGAAAGATTTTATTGAACCCCAAAAGCGTAAAAGTTTTAAAAATGATAGAATGGCTTCTGTTGAGAAAAATAAGAAGTCATCTATAATTAATAAATGAGGTATAACTATGGCAAATTATCAAGTACAAAGAGGAACGTATGATGCGTATTATGAAGATGCGTATTATATTCATGAAATTGAAGATTTATTAGGTACAATTGCCCAAACATACGCCTTTAGCGAAATCGTTACCCCGATTTATGAACAAACCGAGTTGTTTGCTCGTTCAGCTGGTGAAGGCAGCGATATCGTGACGAAGGAAATGTTCTCTTTTACTGACCGCGGTGGAAGAAATATCACGATGCGTCCGGAATTAACAGCCGGGGTTATTAGAGCAGTTGTCACTAATAAATTATATGCAAATAGCGATTTACCATTGAAACTATATTACTGTGGACCGGCTTTCCGCTATGAAAGACCGCAAAAAGGTAGATATCGCCAATTTACTCAATTTGGAGTTGAATGCGTCGGCGTTAATTCCTATCTTAATGATGTTGAAGTCATCACTTTAGGGTATCGCGCTTTAATGGAATTAGGTTTCCCGCATGTTATTTTAAAAATTAATTCTTTAGGAAATAAAGAATCGCGTCAAAAATATATGACCGCACTTCGCGAATATTTTGCAAATCATATTGAAAACATGTGCGATGACTGCAAACACCGTTTTGGAACAAATGTCCTACGCATCTTAGACTGCAAAGATCCAGATGATCAAAAAATTATTCAAGATGCTCCAAAAATTGAAGATTATCTCGATCAAGAATCCAAAGATTATTTTGATAAGGTTAAAGCGATGCTCGATGAAGATCAAATTCCTTACGAAGTCGATGAAACATTAGTAAGAGGATTAGATTATTATTCTCATGTCGTGTTTGAGTATCACTTTATTACTGAAGATGGAACATCGTTAGGGGCAATAGCCGCAGGTGGACATTACGATAATTTGGTTAAAGAAATCGGAGGTCCTGAGTTATCAAGCGTCGGCTTGGCTATCGGAATTGAAAGAGTCTTCACATTATTAAAACAAATTGCTCCTGAAAGATTCAGCAAATTGACAGTTCCAGTTTATCTAGCTCATATCGGTGAAGAAGCTATTGATCATACATATTTGCTCATGCAGCACTTGAGAAATGATGGAATGATTGAATGCGATATGACATTTGAAAATAAGAATCTTTCCGCTCAAATTAAAATTGCTAATCGCAAGGGTGCAAAATTATTGATCATCGTCGGTGAAGATGAGATGAAAAAATATGCTTATCAAGTCAAAAATCTTGAAGAAAAAACGCAAGAAGTCGTCGAATACGATAAGTTAATCGATTATATCAATAATTTAGAAATAGAATATTGAAGGTGAAAAAAAATGTTAAAAATGGAAGCACGGGACCATACTAATGGTGAATTAAGACTTTCCGATGTCGGTAAAACTGTTAAGCTTATCGGCTGGGTCAGCAAAAGAAGAAATTTAGGATCGCTTGTTTTTATCGATTTACGCGATCGCTATGGCTATACGCAAATCGTCTTTGAAAGCGAATCATTCCCGGAAGCCGCTAAAATTAGAAATGAGTATATTATTGAAGTTGAAGGTGAAGTCTGTAAGAGACAAACGCCTAATCCAAAATTACCTACCGGTGAAATTGAAGTAAATGCTAAAAAGATTACCATTGTCAATTCAGCTAATACTACTCCGTTTATTATCGCAGATGAAACTGATGCTTTAGAGGATACTCGTTTAAAATATCGTTATCTCGATTTACGCCGTCCGATGATGCAACGCTATTTGATGAACAGAGCTAAGATTACTAAATCGATTAGAGAATATCTTGATAATCAAGATTTTATCGAAATTGAAACACCTATTCTTACTCTATCAACCCCAGAAGGAGCACGTGACTATCTCGTCCCTTCAAGAACTCGTAAAGGTTCTTTCTATGCTCTTCCACAATCACCGCAACTTTTCAAACAACTTTTGATGATTGGTGGATTAGAAAGATATTATCAAATTGCTAGATGCTTCCGCGATGAAGATTTAAGAGCTGATAGACAACCTGATTTTACTCAAGTTGATATTGAAACTTCATTCTTATCACAGGATGAAATTTTAACTTTACTTGAAGGTTGCATTAAAAAGGTTTGGAAAGATGTTTTAAATATTGATATTGAAACTCCTTTTAGAAGAATCCCTTGGAAAATTGCGATGGGAAAATATGGTTCAGATAAACCAGATACCCGTTTTGATCTTTTCTTAAATGATATTAAAGAAGATATTTCAGGAATTACTTTCCAAGCGTTAGCAGAAGCAGAGGATGTTAGAGCCTTGGTTATTCCGCATCAAGCAGCAGAAACATCGCGTAAAATTGCTGATTCATTAAATGATATTTCCAAAAAATTCGGTATTAAACAAGTGACAACCTTAAAATTTGTTAATGGAGAGATTACCGGATCATTTACTAAATTCTTAAGCGATGATATCAAAAATAAGCTTACTGAGCATCTTGGACTTAAAGAAGATGATTTATTAATCATCGCTGGTGGCAGCTTTAATCACGTCTGTTTTGCCTTAGGAGCAATTAGAAGCTTCTACGCTAAAAAGTTAAATTTAATTCCACCTCATTCATTTGATTTCCTTTGGGTTGTCGATTTCCCACTCTTTGATAAACTCGATGATGGCAGCTACACTTCTGAGCACCATCCATTTACTCGCCCAAGAAAAGAAGATGAACAATATTTAGATACTTGCCCAGAAAAGGTTCTTTCTGCAGCATATGATATCGTTATTAATGGTTATGAAGCTGGCGGTGGATCATTAAGAATTTATGATCAGAATATGCAAAAGAAAATATTTGAAATACTCGGATTTACAGAAGAAGATATCAAGAGAAAATTTGGCTTCTTCGTCGATGCTTTCCAATATGGTACCCCACCTCATGGCGGAGCAGCGTTTGGTCTTGATCGTTTAACAATGATTATTTCTGAAACTGATAATATCCGCGATGTTATCGCCTTCCCGAAGAATCTATCTGCTGTCTGTCCGATGTCTAATGCTCCAATGCCAGTTGATGAACAACAACTTAAAGATCTCGGAATTAAAGTCGTTACAGAGGAGGACAAGTGATGAACTTTGCATCTTATAATCTAGAAAGAAATCTTCTTTCTGCATTACAAGATCTCGGTTATGTCACCCTGACCCCTATTCAGGAAGCAACTTTGCCAAAGGCCTTGAAAGGAGAATCTTTCATCGCTAAGGCAGAAACCGGTTCAGGGAAGACGCATGCCTATCTTGTACCGCTTATCAATAACTTAAACCATAATTCTGCATCTTTGCAGGCAATCATTCTTGAACCGACAGGTGAATTATGCCGTCAGGTTTATAACTTTGCTAAAGAGCTTAGCAATTTAACAAAGGATTTTAACGTTGAATATTATTATCAATCATCGACATTAAAAGAAGAAAGAAACTATTCATCACCAACTATCATGATTATGACTCCAGGAAAACTCTTAGAGCTGATTAAAAACCATTTAATCTCGCTTTCAGAGGTTTCTTCGTTAGTTCTTGATGAATCCGATATGCTTTTTGAAGGTGAAGCAAAAGGTTTAATGGAAGAAGTCTTAAGCTATATTAAAGCTAAGCAGAAAATGATTTTTACTGCGACGATGAAAGAGCATGAAATTAATGCTTTAAAAAAATATTTTGGAATAAATAAATATTATGAAGTCAGTAAAAATTATACGTCTAAAAATGTCCTTCACCATTTTGTCGATATCAAACATCGGGATAAAGTCAAAGCTCTTGAACTTTTCCTCAAGATAAAAAAACCATATTTTGCTTTAGTATTTCTTAGCAAGGTTAAAGAAGCAAAACAGACTTATCAAAAACTTAACGATGATGGTTTTACTTGCGCTTTATTAAGCTCAGAATTATCTGACCGCGAGAGAAAAAATCTTCTCAAACGGATTAACGATGGTGAGTTTTCTTTAGTTATTTGTTCCGATTTAGCTTCGCGGGGACTTGATTTTCCATCCGTTAGCGATGTTATTTCTCTGGATATTCCGCGTTCAATAGATTATTACTATCACCGCGCGGGAAGAACTGGCCGATACAAAAACAAAGGTGATTCATATATCTTCTATGATGATGAACTAAATAAAGAAGCAAAAAAGACATTAGAAAGCAAGCTAACTTTCGATTATTTAATTTTACGCGATGAAGACCTTAAAGAAGATAAAAAACGGGTAAATCAACCTAAGAAGAGAAACCTTGAATTGGAAAAAGAAATCAAAAAGGCTGTCAGCAAAGTTCGCTCAGATAAAGTTAAACCAAATTATAAAAAGAAAATGAGAAGAGCTGCTGAAAAAGCGGTTAAACAACATAAAAGAGCGATTATTATCAAAAATCTAAAATCTAAAAGGAAGGCTTTAGCTAGCGTTGATAAATGATTGAAAAAGCATATTTTCGCATTTTTAATAAGTCTTTTCGCATTATATCTGAAAATCAACAAATTATTGAAATTTATCCATCTAAAGAGTTTCTGCAAATACAAGAAGGATATGCCGCGGAATGCGTAAAGCAATTAAAAGAATATTTTTCTGGTAAAAGAAAACAGTTCTCCTTAAATCTTTGCTTATCTGGAACAAAAAATGAAAAAGAGGTTTATCGCTTACTTTTATCTGTCCCATATGGTCAAACGATTACCTATCAAGAATTAGCTAAACTTTACGGAAACGTTAATTCATCGCGGTTTATCGGTAATTGCATGCGCAAAAATCGCTTGCTATTTATTTTGCCGTGTCACCGCGTTGTCAAAAAAAACCGAGCAGGAAATTATTTGCTCGGTGAAGATTTTAAAAATTGGCTATTAAATTTAGAGAAATCACATATTTCTGATTTCATTAATAAGGACGTCTAAGGCGTCCTTTTCTTCTATTGTCTTATAGATTTGACCTTTTTTAAAGATGACGTATTTTCCTTTTCCTCCAGCTAACCCAATGTCTGCATGCTTACCCTCACCAGGACCATTAACAATACAACCCATTACAGCAACGGTAATTTTTTTATTTATTTTATTTAATTCTGCAGAGACTTTATTAGCTAGCGAGATTAAGTCAACTTGAGTTCTTCCGCAGGTTGGACAAGAGATTAATGTCGGATAATTATCGTATAAACCCAAATCATGTAATAAGCGTTTGCAAGCGATTATTTCTTCGCAAGGATCATCTGATAATGAAATTCTAATTGTGTCTCCGATGCCTTCGAGAAGAAGCGGAGCTAAACCGGCTGCTGAACGGATTAAACCAATTTCTTTAGTTCCCGCTTCGGTGATTCCTAAATGCAATGGATATGGAAAAACTTTACTAGCTTCGCGGTAAGCAGCAATTGTTGTTAATACCGATGATGCCTTAAGAGAGATTACAATATCATAGAAACCTTGACTCTCAAAATAATCAACGTATTTTTTGGCTAATGAAACAATACCCCTCGCAGTTACTTCATCATTGTTCTGCTTTAGTGTTTCTTCATCAAGAGATCCGGAATTAACACCGATTCGAATAGCTACATGCTTTTCTTTAGCTTTATCGAGAACGAGTTTAACCTTTTCTAACCCCCCAATATTTCCAGGGTTTATTCTTATTTTATCAATACCGTTATCCATCGCTAATAAAGCTAAGCGATAATCAAAATGGATGTCTCCGACAAGAGGAATCGCGATTTGCTTCTTGATATCTGCAATAGCTCTTGCATCATCTTCATCCATAATCGAGCAACGAATCATCTCGCAGCCTAATTCAGTTAATTTATTAATCTGTGAAACAACCTCAGCAACCTTACTGGTTTTGATATTGCACATCGATTGAATGACAACTTTATTTTGATGTCCGATTTGAATATTTCCGACCTTAACTGCGCGTGTTTCTGCTCTTTTCATATCTAAAACCTTCCTAAATGATTTGATAACTTAATTATAATAGAAAAACTTCGCGGAATAGTTAAAAATCCTAATTATTTCTGTAAAAAGTAAAATTTGTTATGGAAATTAATATTATTACTATGATAAAATACCTATTGTGAAATTGGAGGTGTCCAAAAATGGCTCGTGATAACATTATTTTACAATGTACCGAATGCGGCAATCAAAACTATACAAGTACCAAAAATAAAAAGGCCCATCCTGAAAGAATGGAAATCAAAAAATATTGCCCAAACTGCAACCGCATGACCGTTCATAAGGAAAAGAAATAGAGCTAAGGCTCTTTTTTTGTGTTTATGGAAATTAAAGTATTTAATAAATTCCCATTATTTAGTGCTCAGAGTTACTTACTCGTTAAAGGTGAAAAAGCTTTATTAATTGATTGCGGCTATCTTAGCGATGAGTTAATCCAAGCCCTTAAAGATGTTACATTATGCGGTGTAATCATCACCCATGGTCATTTTGATCACATACGCGGTATTGATAATTTAAAAAAACTCTATCCTGATTTAAAGATTTTTTATAATCAGACAGATATAAATTTTTTAAGTAATCCAATTAATAATTGTTCGCGCTTTGCTGATAAAAACGATGTCGTTATTAATGAGGAAACTATTTCTTTAAGTGAAGGAATACACGCTGTTGGTGAGTTTGAATTCGAAGTGATTTATACTCCTGGTCATACCAAAGATAGTATGTCAATTCTCTTCCCAAAAGAAAATGTTATTTTTACAGGCGATTTTTTATTTCCGCGAACTGTCGGAAGATGTGACTTACCGACTTCATCGATTAGTGATTTAGAAAAATCCTTAAAAAAGATAATACCGTATATTAACGATGAATTAATAATTTACTGCGGGCATGATCAAGCCACAAATGGAAAAAGAATTTGCCAAGAAAACCAATATATCAAAGATATATTAAACAAAACATTTTAAAAAATTATTATTTTTGCTAGAATAATAAAGAATTATAGGAGGAATTATGGTAAACGTTACTGAAGTTAGACCAGGAAATGCATATGCCTGGGAAGGAGAAATCTATAGCTGCATCGATATTGATCTCAATAAGACTGCAATGGCTAAGATGAAAGTCAAAATTAAATCAAAGAATTTACGTACCGGAGCCGTTCTCGATATGTCATTCATCGGCGGTGATAAAGTCGAAATCTTACACCTCGATAAGAAGAAAATGGGTTATCTTTATGATGATGAAGATTTCGTCTATTTCATGGATAACAATACTTATGAACAAGTATCAATTGCTAAAGATCGTTTAAAATGGGAACTCAACTTCCTCAAAGAAGGTACTGAAGTTGAAATTCTTGATTACGAAGGAGAAATGCTCGGTATTTCCTTACCAGCAAAAGTCGCTTTAACAATTACTGAATGCGAACCAGCAGTTAGAGGCGATACAGTTAATAAAGCTATGAAAGATGCTTATCTTGAAACAGGTTTAAAAGTTAGAGTTCCATTATTCATCGAACAAGGAGAGAAAGTCTGGGTCTTCACCAATGATGGAAGCTATGATTCCCGGGCTAACGACTAATTTATGTGGCAAACAATTCTCTATATTTTAATCGGATTAATTGTTGGAGCAGTAGCGACATTCTTCATTACTCGTTATTTCTTTACAAAACAATTAAAAGAGAATCCTCCGATTACTGAAAAGCAAATCAGAGTTATGTTCCAGAGTATGGGTATGCGTCCTTCTGAAGCAAAAATTCAGCAAGTTCTTCGTTCTATGGGAATTCAACCATCGACTAACCAAGAGAAAAAGCAACCATACATTAACGAAAATAAAAAGAAGAATAAAGAAGATTCTCAAGGTAAATAATTTAAGCCCGTTTAACGGGCTTTTATTTTTTTAGAAAATTATAAAGTTTAAAAAAGAGGATTTATTTATCCTCTTTTTCATTTTCATCGGAATGATTGTCAGTTGAAGTTGATTTTTTCATTAACCATTTGGCTTTATTTTCCGTTCCATTTATTAATCTAGCAATATTTTGATGATGCCTTACAATCACGTAAAGAGCGACAAAGATCAAAAATAGTGAGTAATAAAGATCGCCGACCATCGCGAAATTCATAAACATTTGCGAAAAGTTTGGAATAAAGGAAATTCCTGCGACAACGACGCCAGCAGCCATTGATCCAACTGAAACATATTTAGTTGTAAAGAAGAAGAGAGCAAATGCCGCGATACCGATTAATGCGAAAAGATAATTTGTCGCAAATAAGATTCCAAACATGCAAGCCACTGCTTTGCCTCCGCGAAACTGAAAGAAAACTGGGAAAGTGTGGCCTATGCAGGCTCCAACACCGGCGATATAGACTAAATAGGACGGGTCAAGATATAAAATTTGATTAACAGAAGGTATCCGAGCAATCAGTAAAACAATCCACATGGCAATCATCGTCTTAAGCATATCTAAGATGATTGTAATTAAGCCAATTTTTTTACCTAGTACTCTACCAGTATTTGTCCCTCCGGCATTATGAGATCCAAGAGTGCGAACATCGATATTAAAAAATAGCTTTCCAATAATAACTCCGTTAGAGATACTACCAAAAAGATATCCGATTACAAGCGAACAGATAATTGAGAGTATAATGCTAAGAGCTTCCATAAGAGTTTACCTCCGTTTATCTATTATACTGATTTTTTTTAATTTGTAATACATAAATATCCTCTTTTAAAAAATAGGCATATTTAAAAAAAGTGCAAATTAATAATGAAAATTGAAGTCGATATTATTTTACTTATTTAACGCCTAGACCTTGAATTTTTTCTTTATTTTATTAGAATAGATTTAGAGGTAAAAAAAATGAAAATTTCAAATGTTCATGCAAGAGAAGTATTAGACTCTAGAGGAAATCCTACAGTTGAAGTAGAAGTTACTTTAGAGAATGGTCTTAAAGAGACCGCGATTGTTCCATCCGGAGCTTCTACCGGTGAAAACGAAGCTTTGGAATTAAGAGATGGCGACAAGAAGCGCTATTGCGGTAAAGGCGTTTTAAAGGCAGTTGAAAACGTCAATGCTAAAATTGCTCCAAAAGTCATCGGCTTAGATGTTTTCAATCAATTAGTCATTGACCAGACCATGCTTGATTTAGATGGAACTCCATTCAAGAAAGTCTTAGGTGCTAATGCTATCTTAGCAGTTTCATTAGCTGCAGCAAGAGCTGCTGCAAAAGCATTAAATATGCCATTATATCGCTATATCGGCGGTGTCAATGCAAAAGTTCTTCCAACTCCTATGATGAATGTTGTCAATGGTGGTGCTCACGCAGATTCAACCGTTGACTTCCAAGAATTCTTCATCATTCCTGCTGGCTTCACAACTTTCCACGAAGCTTTAAGAGCAGGTGTTGAAACTTTCCATGCATTAAAAGATGTTCTCAAGAAAAAAGGCTATGTCACTTCTGTTGGTGATGAAGGTGGATTTGCTCCTTCATGCAAAGAAGGCAACACTGAACCACTTGAATTAATTATGGAAGCAATTAATAAAGCTGGATATGAACCAGGTAAGCAAATCTTCCTCGGAATGGATGTCGCTTCAAGTGAATTTTATGATCCAGAAACCAAGACCTACAACCTCGTTAAATCAGGTCAAGGAACAAAGACAAGTGATGAAATGATCGCTTGGTACAAAGAAATGATTTCTACCTATCCAATTATTACAATTGAAGATGGTTTAGCTGAATCTGACTGGGAAGGTTGGGAAAAACTCACAGCTGAACTCGGTGATAAGATTCAATTAGTCGGTGATGATTTATTTGTCACTAACAAGACATTCTTAAGAGAAGGTATCGTTAGACACGTTGCTAACTCAGTCCTCGTTAAAGTTAACCAAATCGGTTCATTAACTGAAACAATGGATACCTGCCGCCTTGCTCAAATAAATGGTTACACCTGCATGGTCAGCCATCGTTCAGGCGAAACAGAAGATACTACTATCGCTGATTTAGCTGTCGCTATCAACGCTGGTCAAATCAAGACTGGTTCAGCATCAAGAACTGATAGAATTGCTAAGTACAATCGCTTACTTAGAATCGAAGAAGAGCTCGGTGACGAAGCAGTTTATGAAGGCCTCAAAGCTTTCAAAAAATATCGCTTTGAAAAGTAATTGACGAAGAAAAACTATCCGGTTTCCGGATAGTTTTTTTATGCAAAAAATATAAAATATTAATATATAATTCCGTTATTTTAAAAAAAATTAATCTAAATATAGCAGTATCGCAAAATTATATTTATTATAAATAAGGAAGTAAGATTTACTTACATAATTTTTTTAGATTTTTTTATTATTTGAGGTAACAAATGGCAAATAAAGATATTGAAATGGAAAAAAAGAAAGATGCTTATTCAGCATCAGATTTAACTGTCTTACATAATCTTGAACCAATCACGACTCGTCCGGGTATGTATATCGGATCAACCGATTATTTAGGTACTCATCATTTGGCATGGGAAATTATTGATAACGCGGTAGATGAAGTCGTCGCTGGATTTGGTAACACGATTAAAGTAACAATTAATGAAGACGGATCACTAACGATTGAAGATCAAGGCCGGGGAATTCCTTATGACTTTAATAAAAAAGAAGGTAAGGATGGTTTTGATATTATTTTCTGTACAATTCATGGCGGCGGCAAATTTACCGATAAAATTTATAAAACTTCATCAGGTTTGCACGGAGTTGGTGCAGCCTGCGTTAATGCTTTTGCTGAATTTTTAAATATTCGCGTGTATAAAGATGGCAAGATCATTGAAGGTGGTTACCGCGATGGAGGCAAGAAAAAGATAGCTCCTCATGAAGTTGGCACAACTACTCGCCACGGCTCGATAATTACTTTTAAACCACTGTTAGGGATTCTCACCGATATTACCTGGCGTTATGAACTGTTTCAATCGCACCTTGATAATACTGCCTCTCAGTTACCGGGGGTTACTATCTCTTTAGAAGATAAGAGAAGCGGAAAAAAAGAAATTTTTTGCTACGAAAACGGAATATATGATTTTTTAAAGAAAAAAAATGAAAAAAGCATTGCTCTTTGTCCGATTTGCCATGGTAAAGAAGGCGTCGACGGCGACACCATTGAATTTGTTTTCCAATATTTAGATAAAGTGTATGATGAGCATCTCTATTCTTTTGCAAATACAGTCTATACTCCTGATGAAGGATACCACGTTCAAGGATTTAGAACTGGCTTTAACAAGGCAATCAATGACTATGCTAAGGAAGAAGGATATATCAGAGGTACTCAGAGAGTTGAACCAGACGATATCAAAGAGGGTTTAACTGCAGTTATTTCAGTAATGATAAAAGAACAAGAACTGCACTTCGTCGGCCAAACAAAAGGCAAACTCGGAACAGCTTCAATCAAGCAGCCAGTTCAAAATTTTGTATACAACAAGGTTTATTATTACTTAAAAGAAAATAAACCTATTGCAACAAAGATAATGGATAAAATCATGACGGCTGCGAACGCGAGAGTCAAAGCTAGAAAAGCCTCTGAAGAAGTTCGTGGCGGATCAATTAAGGCAAATGACCCTAAAGCTCAACTGCAATTATCAGGAAAGCTTGTTCCACCTAACTCTAAAGATTACTCTAAATGTGAGCTATTTATTGTCGAGGGTGATTCAGCAGGCGGTTCAGCGAAGAAATGCCGCGATAAAACTTATCAAGGCTTATTACCTCTACGCGGCAAACCAAAGAATATTTCGACTGATGCCGAAGATGCTTTTATGAAAAATGAAGAATTATCGACGTTGACTTATACTATAGGAACGGGAGCTGGAAAAGATTTTAATTATAAAAATTTACGTTATGGAAAAATCATTATCATGACCGATGCTGATACCGATGGTTCACATATTCAAAATCTTTTACTAAACTTCTTTTATAAAAAGATGCGTCCTTTAATTGAAAAGGGCCATATTTATGTTGCGTGTCCACCTCTCTACCGCGTCTATAAAATGTCTGGTAAAAAGGTAATTGAAGAATTTTGTTGGTCAGATCAAGATTTGGAAGTGGCGAGAAAGAAAATTGGTTCAGGATATACTATATCCCGTTATAAAGGACTTGGTGAAATGAACGCTGATCAATTATGGGAAACGACAATGGATCCAAAGCATCGCCGTTTAATTCAAATTAAGATGAATAATGAAGATTCAGCTGGTGATAAAATCGATTTATTTATGGGAAAAGATGCTTCTAGACGTCAAGAATGGATTAACGAAAACATTGATTTTTCTGATAAATCTGATTTTATAGCTATTAAAAAGGAGAATGAACATGCCTAAGAAGAAAGATGAAATCATTGAAGAAATAAGTTCTCATGAAATGATTTTAGAAAATGAAATTGAAGATGTTTTAAGTAATGGTTTTGGGCGTTATTCAAAGTATGTTCTCCAAGAAAGAGCTGTTCCAGATGTAAGAGATGGACTTAAACCTGTTCAAAGAAGAATCATCTATACGATGTACTTAGAAGGTAATTTCGCTTCAAAACCAACTAGAAAATGCGCGCGTACTGTCGGTGCTGTTATCGGGCGTTTCCATCCACATGGAGACACTTCAGTTTATGAAGCGATGGTTAGATTATCGCAAGACTGGAAAATGCGGGTTCCATTAATTGATTTCCAGGGAAATAATGGATCTATCGACGGTGATGGACCAGCGGCATACCGTTATACTGAGGCGAGATTAAGCGAGATCGCGGATGAGATGGTCAGAGATTTAAATAAAAATACTGTCGACATGGAATTAAACTTTGATGACCAGGAGTTAGAGCCGGTTGTCTTACCTTCGCGTTTCCCTAATCTTTTAGTTAATGGTTCTCAAGGAGTCGCGGTTGGAGCATCAACCGATATTCCGCCTCACAACCTCGGAGAAGTAATCGATGGAGTAATTTATCGATTAAGTCATAAACGTTGCTCAGTAAGCGATTTAATGTCCTTTATTAAGGGACCAGACTTTCCTACTGGAGGAATAATTGTTAATCCTCAGGATTTAATGCAAATTTATCAAAGCGGTAAAGGTTTAATCCGCTTGATGTGCCGTTACCATACCGAAGAGGGAAAGAATTTAAATTCCTTGGTTATTACCGAAATTCCTTACGGCGTTGAAAAATCATCGCTCGTTTTAAATATTGCGAAATGCCGCGTTCAAAATAATCTTGATGCAATTCTCGATGTTCGCGATGAAACGGATAAAAATGGTTTAAGGATCGTTATCGAAGTCAAAAAAGATACCGATATTGATCAGCTAACTAAATATATTATATCTAAAGGTGTTTTGACTACTTCCGTCAAATTTAATATGTTGGTTATCGATCATAATCGTCCGAGAACGTTAAATTTACTGGAAGCTGTTGATTGCTATATTGAACATCAAATCGATGTTATAACCCGTAGATCGAAGTTTGATTTAAATAAATACGAAGAAAGATTACACATCGTTGAAGGCTTAATTAAAGCTTTATCAATCCTTGATGAAGTTGTGAAAACAATCCGTCAATCAAAAGATAAAGCTGATGCTAGAACTCGCTTAATTAACAATTTTGGTTTCTCAGAAAAACAAGCTGAGGCCTTGCTTAATTTGCAGTTATATCGCTTATCGAATACTGATGTAACAACTTTAGTTGCTGAAGGAAAAGATTTACGCGAAAAAATTGCAGACTTAAAAGAGTTATTAGCTTCTCCTGAGAAGATGAATAAACTTATTGCTAGCGATTTGAAGGCGATTAAAGCAAAGTTCCCATCTACTCGTCTTACCTCATTCCAAGAGGAAGAAATGGACTTAAAAGTCGATATGAAAGCTCTTGTCAGTAAAGATGAAACGATGGTAACCTTTACTAGAGATGGCTACGTGAAGAGAACATCTCTCCGTTCATACTCAAGCGATGCTGCACCTGGTTTGAAAGACGGCGATGTTGTTAGAGGTGTAGTCAAATGTTTCACTACCGATAATTTAATTTTAATTACATCGCAGGGTAATTTCTTACAGGTTCCAATTTTCCGCTTATCCGAAATAAAATGGAAAGATGAAGGAAAGCACATCAATGAAATTGGAGCTTTAGGTAATAATGAAAAGATTATTGGCGGATTTGTTGTTGAAGAATATAAAGAGGGTATCTTCGTTACAATGCTTTCAAAAAATGGGCAAATTAAGAGAACACCTCTTGAAGAATTCCAAACTACTAGAATCGCTAGAACTGTTAAAGCCTTTAATTTAGCAAAAGGCGATGAATTAGTCAAAATGGTCGTAACAAATGGAGAAAAGAATCTATTAATCGCTGCATCAGATGGAACTACTTCACTCTTCAATGAAAATGAACTTGAACCTTTATCATTGAAAGCTGGTGGAGTTAAGGCCATTGCTAGACTATCAGATGATGCCTATTTAGTGACACTACTTGCTCTTGATAAGAAAGAAACTTTACTCGGTGTTATCGTAAAAGAACAATCGGCTATAACGATTCGCAGCGATAAATTGACATTGGGAAAACGCATGGGTGTCCGCGATAACCTCTTTGGTGTCTACCTATCTAATCCAGTTACCTTGTTGGGTATCGTAGAATGCGATAAAAATAAGATTGCAGAAGTGGTTTTGACAAATCGCATCCGCGATAAAATCGATTTTGCAAATGTTAGCAATAAACCTTTGGGAATGAAGCTTAAACCTGGAAATCTTGATTTAGCATCTAAAGAAAATATTAGTGATATTTCTTATTATGATACGATGGTTATTAATTCTGAAACTAAAGTTTATTCAAATAAGAAGCAATCGAAAAAAATTGCTGAAGAAAAGAAAGAAAAGCGCGAATACTCACTTTCTGACTATATTGATTTCGATTAATTAAGAGATGGCAACATCTCTTTTTTTGTATCTATATATTAGATATTTATTTATAAGCATTTTTATATTAAAATAATAATATGAAAAGTTTTATTCCAAATTTTTATTGTAGCGATATCTTCCATTTAAGTGATTCTTTTTTTATTGAAAACAAAATTAAATGCGTTTTATCTGATCTAGATAACACTTTAGATGTCTATAATGAGTTACAGCCATCTCAACGCGTTAAAGAATTTAAAGAAAGATTAGAAAAAAATGGTATTGAGTTATGTATTGTTTCCAATAATAAAAAGAAAAGAAAAGGAATTTATGCGAAAAGATTAGGGGTAAAAGCGATATTTTCAGCACATAAACCAGGAGGAAAACGGATTAGTAAATTTATAGCAGATTTAGGATATAAAAAGAGCGATGTCCTCTTAGTTGGCGATCAGCTTTTGACCGATGTTCTCTGCGGAAAAAATGCTGGAATTAAAGTTTGTCTTACAGATCCGATTAGTCACCTCGATCAATGGACGACGCATTTTAATCGGTTGATTGATAGGCCTTTACGGAAACATCTGAAAAAGAAAGGGTATCTTGAGAAAGTGATGGTGAAAGATTATGGAAAATAAAAATGAATTTGTAAAATTATATTGCCCTGGCTGCGGAGCACTTCTTCAAAACGATAATCCTTTAAAGAGCGGTTTTGTCCCTAAAAAATTAGAAGCAAAAAGTAATTTCCTCTGTCAGAGATGCTTCCGTTTACAGCATTACGGTGAAGCTTATGAAGATATTCATTACTCTAATGATTATCAAACAATTATCTCTAAAGCTAAAAAAAGTGACGCATTAATTGTTTACGTTGTTGACCTTTTTGCATTTGACTGCTCGATTATTAATTCTTTAATTACAGCGATTAAGGATGCTAGAGTGGCAGTAATCTGTTCTAAAAGAGATGTAATCCCGTCTTCGGTAAAAGACGAAAAACTAATTAATTTCGTTCGTTATAGACTAGAAGAAGTCGATATAAAGCCTTTAGCTATCATGGTTTCTTCGGCAATTAATAATTATAATCTCGATGAGATTCTTGAGACCTGTGAAAAACTGAGAAATGGGAATGATGTCTATCTTTTCGGTGCTGTCAGCGTCGGTAAATCTTCATTAGTTAATGCCTTTTTAAAGATGTATGATAATAAGACGACTGAGATGATAACTACATCACCATATCCGGGAACGACACTTAATGTCATTAGAGTACCAATCGATGAAAAATCATATGTCTATGATACTCCGGGTATCATGACAGAATCTTCAATTTTCGCACATGTCGATAGGAAGCTTTTGAAATATGTTTTACCGCGTAAAGAGATTAAGCCACGCGTCTTCCAATTATTAGCTAATCAATCGTTAATTGTTAATAATTTGGCAAAAATAGATGTTTATGACAAGGCGAACCTGATTATCTTTATGTCAAATGATTTAGAGGTAAGAAGGGCAAAGTTTGAAAGATCGGATACAACATTTAATAATTTAATAAAAAATAAACAATTTAAGCTTCTTGATAGAAATGTCTTGTCAGTTAATGACTTACAAGAGCATAATCTTGACGTACCGCATCAAGACTGCGATATTGTTATTTCTGGACTCTTATGGATTAAAATAAAAGGCTCAGGTCAAAAAATCTGCGTTCGAACCTTAAAAGGTGTCGATGTGGTAATAAGGGAATGTAAAATATAATATGTTAACTAAAAATCAAATTCGTTATTTACGTTCGCTCGCGAACACTTGTGAAAATAAATATCAAATCGGTAAATTTGAAATTAGCGATACCGTTATCGATTTATTAGATAAGGCGCTTCTTAAGCACGAATTAATCAAGGTTGTCGTCAACCAATCCGTTTCTGATAACAAGAGTGATTATGCTTATTTATTAAGCGAAGCTCTCCATTGTGAGCTTATTCAAATAATTGGCAATGTTATTGTTTTATATCGTAAAAATTTAAGAGAACCAAAAATTATCTTACCATAACATGAAGAGATTACTTTATTTCGGTGGATCGTTTGATCCTATTCACAATGCACATTTAAAATTAGCATCTCTGGCTAAGGACGCTTTAAATTGCCAGAAATGCTTTTTTGTCTTAGCAAAAAATCCGCGTTGGAAAGACCCGACATGTTCGGCAGAAGACCGTTTAAAGATGCTCCGCTTAGCCATTAAAGGACATCCGGGCTTTGCTATTTCTTTAATTGAATATAATTCGGATAAGGATACTACCTATACCTATGACACGGTCAAAACAATTCTTAGATATCATAAAAATGATCAACTATTCTATTTAATTGGTTCAGATCAGCTTGAGAAACTCGATAAGTGGTATAAAATTGATGAACTGTCTAAGATGATTAAGTTTGTAGTTTTTAGGCGGAGTAATTATCCACTTAACGAAGAAAATATGAAGCGATACGATGTAAAGTTACTTAATGCTGAAGAGATGGACATTTCTTCGACAAAAATTCGCTTATTAAATAATCTTGACTGCCCTAAACCAGTCCTTGATTATATTGCAAAATATCAGCTTTATTATACTTCACTTCTTAAAAACTATATTTCAAGTAAGCGACTAAATCATTGCTTCTCTGTAGCATCGTTAGCTTATGATATTGCTTTAGACAATCATAAAGACCCTTATAAGGCTTATCATGCTGGATTAATTCATGATATTGCAAAAGGTTTAAATAAAGAAAAAAGCTTAGAACTCATGCAAAAATATTTTCCAAGCGAAATTGGAAAAGTCGGAGAATGGGGTTACCATCAATTCTTAGCTGTTGTCATCGCTAAAGATATATTAAAAATAACTGATGAAGAAGTGTTAGAGGCGATAGAATATCACGCGACGGGGAAAAAACATATGTCACCTCTAGCAAAAATTATCTATTGCGCAGATAAGATAGATCCAACTAGAGGGTATGATTCTAGTGAATTAATAAAGAAATGTAAGGAAAATTACAAGGAAGGATTCAAGGCGGTTTTAAAAGCTAATATTGCCTATTTTAAAGAAAAGGGAATTGATTACTTAAATGACTACAGCAAGGAATGCTTTGAATATTATTTAGGAGAAACTGACTAATGGAAGAATTAACATTAAATTTAATCAAAAAAGTTGTTGAGGATAAAAAATGTGAAGACATCGCTGTTTATGACGTTAGAACATCTTCACCAATTTGCTCATATATTGTGATCGCAACTGTTAATAATGCGCGTCAAGGAAAAGCTGTTGCTGATCAAATCGAAGAGGAAGTCGAAAAATTAGGCGGACATATTCATCACGTTGAAGGAGATGAACGTACTCCATGGATTTTAATTGATGAAGGAGATATTATAATTCATCTCTTTACGGAGCAGGAAAGACAAAGAATTAATCTCGATGAACTCATCACTCAGGTTAACAATCATGCAAGAATATAATTTAATCATTATCGCGATGAAAGAGGAAGAAGAGGCATTTATTAAATCTCTTCCAATCGAAGTTAAAGATTTTAGCGATAATTTAAAAACATTCACATACAATAATGAAAATTTTCTAATTATGCGCGGAGAAGTCGGAAAAGGATCGACGTGTTTTCATCTTGGTTATTTAGATGCAAGATATAAGATTAAAAGAATATTTAATATCGGAACATCTGGTGGGCTTTTCAGTAAGATGAATATCGGCGACATTGTTATTGCTGATAAAGTTTGCTATTTCGATGTCGATGCTTGTGAATTCGGCTATAATTATGGTCAAGTTCCAGGATTCCCATTATATTTTGAAACAGATCAAAAATATGTTGAAAGTAAGTTAAATGTTTTAAAAGAGGCGGACTTTTCTTTTAAAATTTGGAATGGATTAATTGCATCTAGTGACACTTTCATGACAAGAGATAAGATTTCAAAATTTTCGATTTCAGAAATAAAGCCTTTCTGCGTTGAAATGGAAGCGGCAGCAGTAGGTCAGTCAGCGTACTTGATGAAAGTACCGTTCGTCATAATTAGATCGATTAGCGATATTATAACAAGACCGGCAAATGCTGATGATTCTGTAAAAAATATTGAGATTTGCTCAAAAAATTGCGCAGAAGCGCTATTAGCATTAATTTAGTATATCTTTAGTAAAATCATAGTTATAGTAATAAATTAGTATTTATTTAGTATAAAGTAATATATTAGTAGAAAATTAGTTATCTTATACTTTTATTATTTTTAGTAGAAGAGAGTGTTTAATTTATCACTCTTTTTATTTGAATAATTATTCCTCTATTTTTATATTATTAATTACTTCGCATAATTGATATTATGTAAAGAATAAAGAAATTTGATAATAAAAATCAAAAAGTAATTAGTAGTATTAAGATTAAAAAACTTATATACTACTAATTACTTACTTCATACTATATTTAAACTAATTTATTACTATTTAACTAATAAATCACTAATTAACTACTAATGCATTAATTACGCCATAATTATGGCAAGTCATTAATCTTTTAGTAACTCGTCTATAATTGATCCAATTTGAAAGTCTTTTTTCTCTAATTTAAAGTTTTCAATAATTGTTCTTCCCATATCAGCAAACGAATTTCTATCTTCAATTCTTCTCCCGTTTTTAAATGATTTGCTATATGCAATAAAAGGAACTTTTTCACGCGTATGATCTGACCCTGGCATTGTCGGATCGTTACCGTGATCAGCAGTGACAATCAACAAATCATCATCTTTTAATAGTTTAATTAAATCGCCTAAATCTTTGTCAAATTCTTCGATGCATTTTCCGTATCCAAGTGGATTTCTTCTATGTCCATATTCAGAATCAAATTCAACTAAATTGACAAAGCATAATCCTTTAAAATCTTCTTTAGCGATTTCTTGAGTGATTTCCATACCGTTATGATTCGATACTGTTTTAAAAGTCTTAGTTACTCCCACACCATTAAATATATCATTAATCTTACCGACACAGATGACATCATAACCATGGTCTTTCATCGTTTCCATATAAGTATAAGACGATGGTGATAAAGCATAATCGTGACGACGCGGCGTTCTAGTAAAGTTATCCTTATTTGTTCCAATAAATGGTCTAGCAATAACTCTTCCAACTTTATATTCCTCTTTCATACAAAGTTCTCTTGCGACTTCACATAAATGATAAAGTTCTGGCACAGAGACAACGGCTTCATTTGCTGCGAGCTGGAGGACTGAATCAGCTGATGTATAAAGAATAATTTCTCCTGTCTTTAAAGTTCTTTCACCAAGTTGCTTAATAATCTCGGTTCCCGAGGCAGCAATATTACCAATATACTTTTTACCTGTTTTCTCTTCTAATTCATCAATTAATTCTTGAGGAAATCCCGTATCAGTGAAAGTCTTGAAAGGTTTTGTAGTTAAGACACCCATCATTTCCCAATGTCCAGTCATCGTATCTTTGCCGTTGCTCTCTTCATTTAATGCACAGACATAGGAATTGGCATGCGAAACCTTTTCAGTTCCAAGAATATCACTATTTATATCGTATAATCCTAGCATATTCAACGTTGGGATATTTAATCCTTTGCAACGCTCTGACACGTGAACGAATGTATTTGCACCTTCATCATGGAATTTATCTGCGTCAGCCATCGCACCGACACCTAACGAATCCATAACGATCAAAAATACTCTTTTAAACATAATTCCTCCTATTTATTTCATCATCTTATCATATTCACTAATTAAATGTTTTGTTTCGACGTGAGTATAAATTTCTGTTGTTTTAATATCGGCATGCCCAAGCAAAGCTTTAACTGTTGATAATGAACATCCATTTTCTAAAAGATGCGAAGCAAAGCAATGTCTAATAGTATGCGGCGATACCTTATTTATTATACCGATTCTTTCAAATGATTTCTTAATAATTAAATAAAATTCTTGTCGAGAAATCATTTTTCCGCGGTCAGATATAAATATCTGCTTTTCTTTTTGATATTTTGAATTATTTCTTACTCCTTCAAAATATTTAATTAGATAGTTTTTGGCTACTTCATCAATTGGTATAACTCTTTCTTTCGCACCTTTACCCTTAACTTTTAATTGACTTTTTTCCAAAGAAACCTCATTGAGTGTCAAAGATAAAAGCTCACTAACGCGTAATCCGCATGCGTACATTAATTCTATCATTGCTTTGTTTCGAATATCTTTGCTTGTTTCTAAAGGCAAAGAATCAAGCATCTCACGCATTTTTTCTTTTGAGATGATATAAGGCAGATATTTTCCTTTTTTATGACTTTCTAATGAAGAAAAATCAAACGACAAATCAGCGTGCAAAGAAAGATAAACTAAGAAATTTTTAATAGATGAGAGCTTTCTCACAATGGATGAGGCCTCTAAATCTTCAGAATGGAGCTTTTCAAGAAAGTTATTTACTTTTTCGGGTGATAAGTCATCTTTTGTACTTTTATCGCCTAGGAAGGCCAAAAACTGCTTTAAATCATTTTTATAAGATTCAATAGTTGATTTAGATAGTCCTTTTTCGACAACGAGAGAAATCAAATATTCATCTATATATTCTTTAAGAAGCATCTTTTTTCTCCTTTAAATCGCTCGCTAGCATTAATATATTCTTTTTTACTTTATGATTAAGCTGTTTTACCAAAAGTTTAGTAGAAGCCTTATTTTCTTTAGGAGCATCTAACAAAGTCATCTGTACATATTTATCTTTCTCATCAGTTAGTGATGAAAGACCCACTCCCGCTAAACGAAACAGTTGAGAAGAAAATAATTTATCAAAAAGTTCCATGGCTTTATCATAAATGACAACGTAATCATTAGTCGGTTCCGATAGAGTAATCGAACGGGTAATGCTTTTAAAAGATGCATCTTTCAAAATTAAAGTCACAGTTTTACCGACTTTTTTATCTTTTTTAGCGCCTTGCGATATTTCTTTACTCTTTTGTAAAATCATCTGTCTTAATTCTTCATAATCGCTCGTATCATAAAGAAAAGTTGACGTTGATGAAATTGATTTAGCTTCTCTCTGGACAGGATTAACCTCATCATCGCCCTCACCGCGAATCCAAGCTTTAACTTCATCATAGAATTTTCCGAGAATCTTTTTAAGTGAAGGTGATTCGTTGACAGCTAAATCGCCAATTGTATAAATACCGATTTCATTAAGCTTCGGGTAAGTCTTTTTGCCAATACCCCAAAAATCTTTAATTTTCAAGGGATATAATAACTCTTGAATGCGATCTTTAGTGATAATGGTTATTCCCATCGGTTTTTTATAATCCGATCCCATTTTAGCTAAAAACTTGTTGTTTGCTAAACCGATTGATGACTGAAGCTTAGTCACTTGAAAGATTCTCTGCTGAAGCGACTGTAAATATCCATATTTATCTGTGACGTATGAAAGGATATCAGTTAAATCTAAATAAGCCTCATCAATTGATACCTGTTCTAAAACATCGGTTACATTATTTTTAAGATAGGTGAAGAACTCCTCGCTTTTCTGATGATAAAAAGCAAAATCAACCGAGCGAATAATTACATCTTTACAAGCTTTTTTAGCTAAATAAGTTGGCATTCCCGAATAAATTCCATACTTCCTCGCCTCATATGTTGAAGTAGAAACAATCCCGCGGCGAGTATCGGAAGCGATAATTAAAGGTTTACCTTTGAGCGATGGTTCTTTTAAAATTGCGCAGGCAGCGAAGAATTGATTTATATCGATATGCATTATCCATTTCATAACTAATTATTTACTGATAAGCGATCTTGCAGCTTCAATAGCTTCCTCGGTCACTTCTCCAGCTATCATTTTTGCCATAGCGACAATCTTCTCATCATCAGATAATGGATGAACAAGTGAATATGTCCGCCCATTTTCAGATATTTTTTTGACTTCGTAAGCCTGCTTCGATTGAGCGACTAAAGCCGGCAAGTGTGAAATCAAAATAACCTGGGAATCAACGCTTAAGTCTCTCATCTTTTTTCCTAGCGATATCCCGACTTTTCCCGACACTCCAACATCGATTTCATCAAAAATAATGACATCTTTTGGAAGTAATTTATTAAAGACATACTTTAACGCAAAATTTAAACGCGATGATTCACCTAATGAAGCGGTTTTATCAAGCATCAAAAAGCGTTCACCTTCATTTGCTCTTAACATAAAGACAATATCATCGTTACCATCTAAATTAAATTTCTCGCTCTTAAAGAAATCTATTCTAAATAAAGCGTTTTTAAAATCCAAATCAACCAGCGTTTTATTAATTTCTGAAGATAAATCCAGGCTATATTTTTGTCTAATAGCCGTGATTTTTATAGATAAATCAACTAATTTTTTTTCGCTTAAGAAAATTTTTGTGTTAATTTTTTCCATTGCCGATTGATAATCTTCAATTAACAATAATTGCTCTTTCATTTTATTTAGAGAATCTAGAATATCCGCGGTTGTATACCCGTATTTTCTTCTTAATCCATGTAATGTGAAGAGGCGGTCTTTAACTTCTTCTAGCTCTCTTTTTTTATCTTCGGCTGATTCAAAAATATTTTTTATTTCACTATAGGAATCATCTAAATCGTAATAAGCTTCTTCAAATTGGTTTTTTAAAGCCTCAATCTCTTCATCATCAATTCGCGATAAAGCCTTTTTAGCCGAGTAAAGCGAGTCTTTTGCATTATCATAATAATTAAGAAATTCGCTTAAGGTATCGCTTGTCCTTTCAAAATTAGAAAGACTTTCTCGACGTTTTTCTAAATCTTCCATTTCGTTTTCGGCAATATGTAAATTTTCGAGTTCGGCGATATTTTTTTTCAAAGTCTCTTCATCAGATATTTGCTCTGCTTGCTCTTCTTTTTCTTTTTTTTCTTTTAAGGCTTGCTGATAAATAAAATATTCATCATGGTAGTCTGTGAAAATTTTCTTTTCTTCAGCTGATGATTTGTTTTTTAAGTAGAGATCTAACAAATTAAGCTGATTTTCACTATGCAGATAAAAGGCGTCTTTTTGCTGAGAATGGATATCGATAACGTAATCCATTACTTTTCGAAGCAAGGTTAACGACGCTGAGGCATTGTTAATTTTAATAGTATTATGATTATTTTTATCAATTGTTCGAGAAATGATTAAGGTATGAGAGGAAAGTTCTTTACCGATTAGCTCCGAGATGAAGTTTTCATTAACTTGGCTTTTTAAGATAAATGTGCCTTCAATAAAGGCTTTATCTTCTCCAGTTCGAATCTTTTCAAGTGATGATTTGCTGCCGGAAAGTAAGCTTATCGCGTCAATTAATATGGATTTTCCTGCACCAGTTTCCCCGATTAAAGCAATAAAAGAAGAATCTAGCGATAAATCTAGATCATCAATTAATGCAAAATGAGAAATTTTTAAACGAGTAAGCATTTAAATATCCTTATCCTGACTTTCTTCTTCTGAGTAATTCTTCACTTCGCCATCTTCAACAATAAAAGATAACTTATTCATCGAATCATTTAATTCTTTACTTAAATCTTGGGAAAGCGTTTTTCCTTCTTGATACAAACTAATGCTTTCTTTCAAAGTTAAAGAATCCTTTTCTAAAGATTTGACGATTTCTTCTAACCTAGCAAGTTTTTCTTCAAATGTTTTATTTTCCATTCTTCTCCACCTTCTCTTTCACTTCTGCTTTAATTACCCCGTCTTTTAATTCTAAATCAATTAAATCTCCATTTTTAATTTCTTTTACGGAAGTAATAACCTTATTGTTTTTAATAATAACGCTATAGCCGCTTTCTAGCAGCGAAAACGGATCGAGATAAGTTAGTTTATCATTAAGGGAGTTAATCTTCGTTAAAAGCCCTTTTATGCGTTCAATTATTAAATTAGACAAATTTTCTTGAGCATCACTATATGAATTATATTTTCTTTGCAAAATATTTTTTATTAAGAAATTTTGTTTGTCGTTAAGATGAGAAATTTCAGATTGCAAATTAAGTAAAATATTTTTTGGAGATTTTGATTCAATAATCTTCATTAAATATACTAATTTTTCGCTTAATAAACGATATCTTTTCTCTAAGGAATTATCAAGGCTCTCACTTTGAAGTTTAACTAACCGCAATAGTTCTTCCTTACTCGGAACAACCTTATTAGCAGCATCGGTAGGAGTAATCGCCTTGCAGTCAGAGATATAATCAAGCAATGTTGTATCAATTTCATGACCGATTGCCGAGATTAGAGGTATCTTTAACTCATAGCAGCGCCTAATTAATCCTTCATCATTAAAAACGCGTAAATCTTCTTTTCCTCCGCCGCCGCGGGTAATAACTAAAACGTCTAATGGAAAATTTTCACTTTCATTAATAGCCCTAATAATATCATTAGGTGCACTTTCACCCTGAACTAATGCAGGAAAGATATACACTTCAACTTTAAATCGGTTCTTCAAAGTCGTTAAAAAATCATGGATGGCCGCGCCTTTTTTAGCAGTAATTAATCCAATTTTTTTTGGCAAAAACGGTAAAGGTTTCTTAGGTTTAGAAAGAATACCCTCTTCAGCTAACTTCTTTTTCAAAAGAGCTAATTTTAGTAGATACTCTCCTTCACCATATGGAAACATCTCGGTCACATAGAGCTGGTATTGGCCGCTTTTTTCATAAACGCCCACTGTTCCCTTAACTAGAACTAAATCGCCATTTTTAATAGGAAAATTAACTTTTCGTGCATGAAAAGCAAACATCGCACATTTGATAAGAGCATTTTCATCGCTTAAGGAAAAGTAAAAATGACCGGTATAGTGTTTTGTTAACGAGGTAATTTCACCTAAAACCATGACAGACATCAGCCCGCCATCAGATTCAATCAGACTCTTTATATGTAAAGTTAATTCCGATACGGTGAGATAGTTATTCATTTTAATCAAGTGCCCGATCTAAAACAGCATTAATAAATTTATAATCTTTTTCTCCGCAATACTTTTTAGCTAGTTTGACCGCAACATCGATAACAATAGCTTTATCAACGTCGCCGACGTAACGATATTCGCCAAGAGCCATCATTAAAACAGCGATAACTAACAGATTAATTCTTTCAAACTTCCAGGTCGTGCAGTACTCGCGAATTTCTTTTTCTAGATTGCTAACATGCGAGAGAACTTTAATCGAGGTTTCCCTAATAAATAGACTTACTTCATCATATGGAGTGTCTAGAGTTGTTTCAATCAACGGGACTATCTCAAAAGATTTTCCCATCCGCATTAAAAATAATGATTGGTAGACGATAAATAATACTTTTTCTTGCTCTTGATTACGTGATTCACTCATAATATTTTCTTTCCTAAAAAAATGAGGATTTATTCAATCCCCATCACCTTAACATTGACTGAGAACGGAATAAATTCCGTCATCGAAGAGATTGCATAAGCGACTTCTTCTTGAATAGCTAAGCAAACTTGATTGACATTAGCTTCCGAGGAGATGATGACTTCGACGTCACAGTTCAGACGGTTGTTTTCAATTTTGCATTGAATCGGCCGATGCAATAAAAATAAAAATTTTTCTGGAGATTTCTTTAATTTAACCCCTTTAATTTTTTCAATTGCAATGGAGACAATTTCATCAAAAACATTATTGGCAATCGCCAAAGTTCCCCGTTTTGCGTAATTTTGAATGTAGACGTATTCTGCCATATGTATCACCTACTTTTATTTTAAAAAAATATTTATAATGTTGCAACAATTTGCGTGATTTTATAGATAAGTAAAATCACTATTATCGACATAGTATGCCGACCTTTGAAGATTTTTCCCGCTGATAAGAAATTTAAGAGAATCGCTTCTATCAGCAATTAGGTAAGTAATCCGAAACCCACTCAGCGCAAAATTATTTGCGTCATTTTTTTCGCTTAAGGTAAACGAATCGGAAAAATACCCTAAATTTGCAGCTTGGACATTATCAGAAAGCGAATATGAAGAATTGATAACAATTAATTTTAAATCGTCGATTTGTAGATTTTTATAAGTTATCAATAATGAAACATCATAATATCCGCTTTGCTTACTTTCAAATGAAGTAACCGAATAATTAAACGGTGCCTCCTCAAGCGATGAATAATCGCTTTGATTAAGTAAAAATTGTAAGTCGCTTTGATAAATATCCGCGTAGTTTTTATCGGTTACTCGATAACCATTACAAGAAACTAGCAAAACAAGTGACAATAAGTAAATAATCTTCTTCATACTATTTAGCGACAATATTGACAATCTTATTCTTTACAACAATAACTTTCTTAATTTCTAAACCGGCTAATTTACCTTTAATTACTTCATTATTTAAGGCAATTTCTCTCACTTCATTTTCTTCTTGATCGACTTTGATTTCAATTGTCGCACGAAGTTTTCCATTAACTTGAACACCGATAGTTATAGTCTGCTTAACAAGTTTGCTTTCATCATAAACCGGCCACTTTTGATAATCTACTATCTCTTTTTCACCAGTCATCTGATAGAGTTCTTCACCTAAATGAGGACAGACGCAAGAAAGCATCTTAGCGAAATCCTTTAAATAAGGGACATATATTTCTTTAGCCTTATAACAGTCGTTAATGAAAACCATCATTTGAGCTAAAGCCGTATTAAACTGTAAGTTTTCAAAATCATGATCAACCTTTTTAATTAAGAAGTTAAATGAATAATCGAGTTCACCATTATTTTCATTTCTCCATTTATCGGTGAATTCTTTTTCGCTGTAGAGACGGTATACGCGGTCTAAGAAACGTTTAGCACCATCTAAACCGCTATTTGACCATGGAAGAGAAGCCTCTAATGGACCCATGAACATTTCATAGAAACGTAAAGCATCAGCGCCATAACTCTTAACAATATCATCTGGATTGATGACGTTTCCGCGAGATTTTGACATCTTTTCACTATTTTCACCAAGAATCATTCCTTGATGGAAAAGTTTTTTAAATGGTTCTTTGCATTTTACTACTCCGATATCGTAAAGGAATTTATGCCAGAAACGAGCATATAATAAGTGAAGAACCGCATGCTCAGCTCCGCCGATATATAAATCGACTGGCAACCAGTGCTCAATTAATTTAGGATCAGCTAAAGCTTTAAGGTTGTGTGGATCAATATAGCGAATATAGTACCAGCACGAACCCGCCCATTGCGGCATTGTATTAGTCTCTCTCCGGCCTTTCATGCCGTCAATAGTAACTTCAAGCCAATTTTTTGCATGAGCTAACGGAGATTCTCCTTCTCTTGACGGTGCGAAATTATCGACTTCCGGCAAAGTTAATGGGAGCTCATCTTCTGGGACAGCGCGAATGGTTCCGTCTTCCATATGAATTAGAGGAATTGGTTCTCCCCAATATCTTTGACGTGAGAAAAGCCAGTCGCGTAATTTATAATTAACTTTTCTTCTACCTTGTTTTAATTCGATAAGTTTATCGGTTATCGCTTTCTTTGCTTCAGCAATATTCATTCCGTCAGCAAACGAAGAATTAATATGTTTTCCATCTCCTTCGTACGCTTTTTCAGAAATGTCTGCTTCAATAACCTTGCGAATAGGCAAATTATATTTCTTAGCGAATTCGTAATCGCGTTGATCATGGCTTGGTACTGCCATAACGGCACCAGTTCCATAGCTAGCTAAAACATAGTCGCCGATAAAAACTGGGACTTCTTCTCCGTTAATTGGATTGATGCAGTAAGCACCGGTAAAAACGCCTGTTTTATCTTTATTTAAATCGGTGCGTTCCATATCGGATTTTGTTTGGCATCTCTTAATATATTCCTCAACGGCAGCTTTTTGCTCAGGAGTAGTGATTTTTTCAACTAATGGATGCTCAGGTGCTAAGACGCAATATGAGCAGCCAAATAAAGTATCCGCTCTCGTCGTAAAGACAGTGAAAATATAATTTGTACCCTTAACTTTGAAATCGATTTCTGTACCTTCGCTACGTCCAATCCAGTTTCTTTGCATTTCTAATGTCGATTGCGGCCAATCTAATTCATCGAGGCCTTCTAACAACTTATCAGCGTAGGCTGTAATTTTTAAAACCCATTGACGCATTGGTTTTCTGATAACTGGAAATCCTCCGCGTTCACTCTTTCCGTCGATAACTTCTTCATTAGCTAAAACAGTCCCTAAATCTGGGCAGTAGTTAACCGGAACATAACGAACTTCAGCCAATCCTTTTTCATACATCTTTAAAAAGATCCACTGCGTCCATTTATAGTAATCTTCATCTGTTGTTCTAATTTCCTTGCTCCAATCGTAAGAAAAACCTAACATCTGCATTTGCTCGCGGAAATGGTCAATATTCTTATATGTAAATCCTTTCGGATGATGGCCGGTTTTTAAAGCAAATTGTTCTGCTGGCAAACCAAAAGCATCAAATCCCATCGGATGTAAAACGTTGAAGCCTTTCATCCTTTTCATTCTCGCGACGATATCTGTCGCTGTATATCCTTCTGGATGTCCGACATGTAATCCTTGTCCTGATGGATATGGAAACATATCCAATACGTAATATTTCGGCTTAGAAAAATCATAGACATCACAAAAATACGTCTGGTGATCAGCCCAGTATTTTTGCCATTTCTTTTCAATATTTTGATAATCGTAACCCATCGGGAAACCTCCAATTCTACAACACTATTTAACTAACTTAGTATAAAATAAACATCTCTATTATTCAACTTGATTATCGCCGCTTCCGTCTTTACTAATAAAGACATTTTCAACGTTTTTAATCAAGGCGAACATTTTTTCATGAAAACTTCGCATACTCAAAATTTTCTTTTCAAAAATTTCTGATGATATGCGGTGGAAAATTCCATCCACAAAAGTCATTTTTAAATCTTTAACAAAGAGCAAGAGATGCTCATCATCAAAAACGAGATTGATTTTATGATTAAAATAATTATCGATTTCAATAACTGATTTAATACCTCCATTATCCATAAAATCATAAATTTTATTACCTGAAGCATAGATATAAAAATTATCAGATAATGAATAAGAGGCAAAACCATAAGCATTAAGAGCTTCATTTTCATAATATTTTTTTGCATATACTTCCTCATCGCAGATTTGAAAGAAGAAGTTTGTCGCGACATTAAATTCGGAAATAAATATCATTCCGTATCCAGTTTTAACGTGATCATTATAACGGACGAGATAAATATCAAACGATCGTTCGCTAGTAGCATCAGAATAAGCCTCTAGATAATAGAATTTTTTCAGAAAAAATATTTTTTTTAAATAGTTATCGCGTTCTTGATTAATGATGATGTTATTGTCTAAAAGATATATTTCTTCAAGTTTGCATTCATTTAGAAAAATCTTCTTGTATTCGTCGAGATAGATTTTATTAAGCCTTAGGCTATAGAGAAATGCTGATAAAACAATTAAGATGGTAATCAAGACAAAATATAAACTAACAAAATATATTAATCCGTGAATAATTTCCCTCTTTTCTAGATATTTTAATAAAAAATATCCACCAAATAGTAAAATTGCGAAAACGACGATAAAAATCGAGAGTTTTAGAAAAGAAAAAAACTTGATTCTATTTAATTGCTGAACGCGGACTTCATAGTTTTTCATAATTCAATTATAGAAGATGCGTTTTAACATTTAAACAGAGATCAAGTATTTTAATTAATCATTGTATCGAGAATTATCGAGATTCTTTTTTCTTTTTTTCCTCTTTCTAACGAAGATTAAGCAGATGATGAATAATCCGCCATAGATAATTAACATAAAGTAATTATTCCAAGCTAGGAAATTCGTCAAAGGCTCTGTGTTATTAACAAAATTTCCAATAAACACAGCAAGAGCATTGCTTAAGTAAGCATGAAACGTTGCTAATGGAAGAGATATAGCATTTAACGCCTGATCTAGAAATGCTCCAATATGGTTCAAATCTTTCAAATTATCGGTTAATACACCGGTCGATGATAGATAGTAAAGCCCATTGGAAAGGAAGAAAGCAAAGAAAAAGAAGGTGATAAAACGTGTTTTTTTAGCTATCACGACGATGATAACCATCAAAACAATTAATATGATAAGAAATATCAGACTATTTAGCAAAAGGTCTAATCCATCCATAATAGTATCTCCTATTTACCATGATACACGAATGGATCCATATGCGAAACATTTTCTTGAGGTTTTCTTGTAACAACTAAGGTTCTATCGACAACCGTTGAGATATCGAGAACTTTCTCTGGTGGTGCCGAAATGATTACTTGCAAATCGAAATCTTTTAAAATCTTAATGGATTCAACAATTCTGTTACGATCCATCTTTGAGAAAGCTTCATCAAAGATAACTAATCTGATGCAGTTAGAAATATTCTTATTGGCCTTAACGCGGTAAAGCTGTGAGAAAGAAGCTAAGATTGAGATATAGAATGGTGTTTGCGTTTCACCGCCAGAAGCCTTTTTAATATTTCTCGCTAAGGAATAGACGGCTCCGTCTGGCTTTTTAACTTTTAAGTCGAAGATTAAATATGAGCGATAATCTGTGAACTTTTCAATATTTTGAGCGACTTGTTCAGCTTTATCCTTACCTTCTCCATCAGAGATTAAACGGAATAAATTATCCATGACATCTTTATGCTTGAGCAAGAAAGCTTCATCATCGCTATCGACATCGAGCAACATCTCATCGGTAATCATATTGTAATAATCGATATATTGAGGATTTGGTTGAATTGTAAATTCATAGGAATCCTGACCGAAATGCGCATCTTTTAAAGCTTCGTTAAGGTCACCGATTTGTAAACGCGCCTGTTCAATAGCCGTTTTTAATTTAAAAATGAAATCATCCTTAAATTCTTTAGTTGCCTTTTGATGTGCATCTTCAATTTTGACTAAGTACTGAGGAAGTTTGACATCGCGCAGCGTTGTTAATTCTCTCTCAAAATCATCATTATCTTCTTTAGTGATATCATATGATAATTTATAGGTAATAACGTAAGAAGACCGACGATCTTTCAATTGTTCATTAAGGTTTCTAATTCTGTTTTGAACCTTAGAGTAGATATCATCATATTTTAAACGGATATCAGCTAATGAGAGATTGCTTGCGAGTTCGTTATCAAAGGTTGGTTTTGCTGTTTGCTCAACCCATTCCGTATCAAATGAATTCTCAATTTCTTCCATGTAAGCTGAGGATTTCTTAACTTCTTGCGGAATCTTTTCTTCTTTAGTGACTTTAATATTATTCTGTAAAGCACCTTTTTCGAGAATTAATTCATTTTTCTGATTGTTAAGTTGTTCGATATCGGTATCAATTCTCTTAATCTTCGTATCAGTAGTTTGCAGATCTTGACTCGTACCAGCTTTTAATTCTTCTTCGTACTGTTTAAGATTATTCTTTAATGAAGCGAGTAAATCGCTGCTATCGAGCTGATTGAGGCAAATCATCTGCTCAGATTGCGACATAATATCGAGTTCTTTAGCTTCAGATAAAGTATCAACTAATTCTTTTAATGCTCCGATTGATTTAGCTTCTAAATCGAGTTCTTTCATTCTCTGATCGCGGACTTCACGCGATACCGATCTTCCAATCAACGGATAACGGTAAAGGCGATCTGGTATGACAAAGGAAGCAAATGAACGATATCCAATGCAGGAAGGACAAATACCATGTCCGGATTCTCTAGCTTCTTGGAAAGTTTCACATTTTGTTAATCGACCAATTAAGAAATTAGTATAATCGCGGGCACCTTTATGATCGGTAATAATTTCTTCGGCCAAAGAATTTTCTTCAGCTTCAAAATTATGCTGAGCTAACGCTCTCTCATCGACTAAACCCGTCCGGTGATAGCCGTTTCTCTTCATAATACCCGGCAATAACTTATTAGCAACTTCGTAATATTTATCCTTAACGAATAAATTAAGTTTCTGAGCGGAAATAAATCCCTCAATTGCATTAATCCAGCGCTTATTACGAATATCGACCAAATCAGCGTAAATTAAGACATCAACTTTTTCATGGAAATGATCTTCAAGAGCCAATTTTAATTGATTTCTGACATTGAGGAAAGCATCGTCATAGTATTTACCGCTGCTTGAAGTAACTAAAGTCTGCTTTTGCTGGCTAATTCTATTGATAACCATACCGATAGATGACTTTAAGACGCTATATTCTTCAATAACAACATTTTTAAAATCACTAATAGCCGATGAAAAGTTTTTGAATAAGTCTGGTGTCAAAGAGCCTAAATTCAAGGCTTCTTTGGTTGCCATTAACGCTTTATCAAGATTGGCACATTCTAATTCAAGATGCTTCAAAGACTCTAATACTTTGTTATCATCAGTATGCTCAGCAGAACTCAAGCATAATGAATTAATTTTATTTTCATAATTTAAGAAATTATTAACATACGTATTAATGCGAGTATATAAAGCTTGAAGATTTTCTTCAATCTCGCAAACTTTTCTTTCAGCATCTTGATAAGATTTTCTTAAATCTTGAGTTAATTTATAATTATCATTAGAAAATTTATAAGCGATTAAGGTTTGCTTTTGTTCTTCAAGAGCTTCAATATCGCTTTCGATTTCCCTAATTGAAGAATCAATTTCAGCAATTCTTTCCTCAGCGCGGCTGATATCATTATGATAAGATGCGATATAATCAGAAGAAATCTGTAAGAAAATTCTCTTCGAGATATAGGAAGCTAAGGACATTTCTTTACGTTTATCAACTATCTGTTGATAAATATTATGAATTTCTTCAAGCGATTTAATTTTTACCATCATCTCATCGGCTTCGATTTTTAAGCGTTCATATGAGGTAATATTTGATTTCATCGATTCAATATTAATATCATTAGGAACATCGCAAACATATTCGGTGATAAAGGATTCAATATTGGTGATAGGTATAAAGGAAACAGCCTTCTTAAAGAGTGAGAAGTATTTTTCCTTAAGATTACCAAATTTTTCTTTAATGACCCCTTGGTATTGCGCGTTTGAATCACAGAAAATAAATTTATCGCTATTATAATTTGCACTAAAATACTCTTGCAAAGTCTTTTGTGACATTGGAACGCGATCGATTAAGAAATGGTTTTCTGGAAATTTATCTTCGAGATAGAAGAAGCGGTGTTGCTCAGAACCATCATCGAAAACATCAAAAACGACACCGACAGTAAACGGTTGATTCAAGACATCATCGAAAAATTCCAGTGCGATATAGGAAGTAAAGCGACCAGTTCTTAAAAATTTTGTCGATCCATCTTCATTATCACCGACTTCACAGCGCAGATACCCTTTTAAAGTACGACCGGATTTTTCATTAGCAGCCTTATTAAAAGAACGACCATAGGTGTCGCCAAGCAAAACAACTTGCATAGCATCGATAACTGTCGATTTTCCGGCAGCATTAACACCGGTTAAAAAGTTTAACATGCCGAATTCAACTTCAATATTTTGGAAATAGTGCCAGTTGATCAGACGCAATTTAGTTAATTTTTTCATTCTGCATCCTCCATAAATTCTTCATCCGGAAGTGATTCAACTTGCTTATATAGGCTTTGAATTACTTCGTAATCAACCACAAATGCAATTGAAGGATTAATATAGAAAGTTAAATTTTTCTCATAAAAATCCCCGCTTATTCTCGTTATAATATTATGTTGTTCTAAAAAGCGATATGACGATTCAAGCGATGAATACGAGACCCTTTTATCTTGACGAATTAAATGCATATTAATTAAGCACTGCATTAATTCATGGCTAGTAAAACGGACGACTTGATTAAGTGCGTCATCATTATTTTGAGTTTCGTAGACATATCTTAAAGCAAAAATAACTAAGGATGTTTTTAAATCCAATTTCAAATGATTTTCTTCATATTCATTTTTAATAGAAATTACCCCGCGCGATGAATCTTTATTAACAATCCATCCAGATAAAGAGAGATAGTTTGAAACTAAATCAAGATGGCGCTCAATAAAGGAATACTCTTTACTCGCCCGCATCATCTTCGCATTGCGGTCGTAATAATCTCTGAGAATAAAACTTTTCAGCATCAAAGTATTAACCACATGGGCGAATTCCTCTTTTTCGACATTGCGCAATTGTTCATATTCTTCTAGCATCGTCAATTCTCCTTTTTAGTATAGATATAATCTGGTGCATTAACTTTATCATTAACTTCGACGTTGACGTTTAATTTATCCTCGCGGTCCATATCATAGAAACTAATCGGTGCTGTTGCTTTAATTGCTCCAAGCATCAAATAGAGGAAATCATCAACGCTTTCAACTTTACAATCGTGGACGCGTATTTGTTTTTTATCTTGAAAATTTTCAGCCATAAATTCCATAACTCTCTCATCGGAGTAACGCGCTGTTTCAGCCATTGCCATCGTCATTTGCGAATCATCGAAAATATGTTCATCATCAGGTAATGGAAGCGGATCAGAGAAGAACTTTTGATTTCTCTCATATGGTTTTCTAAGCGATCCCTCATCATAATAACCCTGCGTGTAGAGTTTTATTGAAGAGCCAAATGCCCTAATAATATTTGGATATGAGGAATTTCTATCTTGCTCATTTTTGGAAAGATTTCTAGCTAATACCGTAAAAATCTTTTCGAGTTTACCCTTAACCGATTTATCGTGGTTATTGAGGAAGATGACCTTATCCGCCGAAGCTTTAACATATTCCGATTGCGAAACATCAATATTATTAATTTCCGTAGACAAGCGGAGATAGATATCTTGAATTCTCGTAATCTTTTTTACTACATCATCAGTAGCTTCTAATCGCGATTTGACCGATTTATTTTCTTTAAGGCATTGATCAATTAATTTTTCACGTACTGTATCAACTTCTAACCAGCGTTTCAAAATTGAAGAAATTGGTCCGTGATAAAGAGTGATTGAATCATGGGTTTTTAACGGATGGTAAATTGGATCGACGACGTCTTCACGGCAGATATCAAAATGCTGCTTGAGGACTTCGTTAGGCTCAAACATATCGCTGAGCTGACGTTTATATACTTTAATTGAATGATCGAGTTTAGCTACCTCAATGGCTAATGATTCAGTATTGTTATAGGCATTTTCTAAGGTTTTATACATTGATTCATCTTGATTATCATCTTCATATTTTAAATCAGCATATGTTGTATGCACGTAGCTAACATAATGATTTGCAGAAGTGTCGGCAAATTCGTAAATCAGTTTCAACATATTAACAGAATATGAAGGAAGCAAGATATATTCGGTGCCTGTTTTTGTGTCGTAATCAATATAAATCCAACCTGTTTCAATTAAGCGTTTAACAATTTGATTTGCTTTCGCGCCAATTGATGTTTCGCTTACTACACCATCTTCTTCATCAACGTAAGAATTTAAATCATCGCCGGAACGACTCTTTAATAATTCGACATAATCATTTTTTCTTATGCGCGCGCGATAAAGGTTTAATGCATCATAAAGCACGATTAAAGCATCGCCGTAAACTCCCTTATTACGCGATGCTAAAATTGAAAAGAAATTATCCGGTAATTTTGCAAATAAATTCATAGTATCACCACTTTTAATATTACCCCTTTTTTAATATATTTTATATATTAAAGAATTTATTTTCTATTTTTTTCAATATATTCAGAATCAAGCTTTTTTAATTCTTTGAGTTTCTCAGAAATCATCGCTTTTATCTTATCAGCTAACTCTTGAGTGTTCATATTTTTATATTCTTCATATTTTAATGGTTCAAAGATATGAATAAATACTGGCTGTTTCTTCAAATTGGAACTTTTGGAGTCAAGTATCCGAAATGAGCCCCACATCGCAACGGGGAAAATATCTACTTTAGCCTGCATCGCCATTTTTAATGATCCAGCTTTAAAATCGCCAAGAGTATGGTCTTTATCTTTGCTTCTTGTTCCCTCTGGAAAAATAACCCATTTTTTATTATCTTGTAAAAGCGATGTTCTCACCTGCTGCATTACCTTGATTTCTTGTCTAAGATTTTCTCTTTCGAGATAAAGTCCATCAATAGCCTTAATGACTTTTCCAACATAAATATATTTCTCAGCTTCCTTTTTAGCGACGAAAGTCGTTATCTGCGGAGAAATAGCTACAATCATCAAGGCATCCATAAAAGATTGATGATTAGGCGTCAATAAATAACTAGGCTGTACTGGTAATGTCTTTTTCCCGGTTAAAATGATTTCGACATTTAACGCTTTAATAGTATTAATTATAATTTCCCGCATTTGATTATAGCGTTTCTGCAAGGAATAATTTTGTTTTGAAGCGGAATATATGAGCGGATACTTTCTTATTAAGTATGGTACTGCCCGAAAAACATAACCGAGATATTTATTCATAAAGCCTCCTATAAGCCACGCTTATTAAATTGGTAATCGGCTCCGGCAATATACATAAGAGCTTCAACGACGATAATAATTTTTCCCTCGTAAACTTCTAATCTACCATCGACCGAGATCAATGTGCCATTTTTATACGAAAATAAAGAATTACGATCATCGCGCGACCACATCATCAAAGGAAATATATCTTTTGGATAGACTCCTTGATCATCTTTATATTGACGCGTGACTTCAATATAACGAATTGGGGATTTACTTTCTCTTTCGAGTAAAACTCCATTTAGTGAGACATGATTAATCATAGCAAAACACCTCACCTATATTTTACCATGTTAAGAAATAACCGCGTCCGCGACTAATCGCAGATGAGTCTCTACCTAGTAACGATAGTTAAAGAGATTGGTTCAATAGAAAGTTTCTTAATTTTGTTATTTCCTTGAACGAGACCATTCCCGTCGAAAAGCAAACGGAATTCATCTCCTAAAGGATATTCAATAACCGCGTTTGATGGATTGATATAAACTCTGACTTCTGCTAAAGATCCTATTTCTTTACCTTGATAAGAAATCTCTAAAGCTCCCGATGGTAAATCTTTAAAGGATATGGTTTCTTTAATTTTTTCTTTACTAGCTAAATGGAAAAACGGATAAGATTTTCTTAATGAAATAATATCTCTAAGATAGGTAACTAAATCAAATCGTTGATCCATTAAATCATAATCAAAGCCATTAATATCATCCATCGCGTTATAAGAATTATAAATACCTTTTTTCGATTTACCGATTTCCTGACCTTCATGAATAAAAGGAAGTCCGCAAGATAAAATCAACGCTCCATTCAATAATTTAATTCTCTTTAAAAGCAATGATTCGCTTTCATAGGCGTTGGAGACGAGCATTTTATCAAAGACAGTCGCATTATCATGGCATTCGATAAAATTAATCGATTGAGTCACTTCTTTGAATAGAGGTGGGAAGCCTAGAGGTAACGCTGAACCTAAAAAGCAGTGCTTAAATCCATCGATATAGTTTGTATCACCGAGCAGATAGCCTTTGACCCAAAGATCATAATCACCAGATTTTCCCTTGACCGTATCTCTATAACGATCATTAAAGAAACCGATTCCACTCATTCTTAAGGCATTATTGAGATTACTTCTCTGCGATGAAGGTAACGTCGTCGGCATATCCCAGCCTTCGCCATACATAATAAAATCGCTTTTAACTTCTTGACATCTTCTCTTTACTTCAAGAATCGTATCAATATCAATTAAACCCATTAAATCAAAACGGAACCCATCAATTCCGAATTCTTGGACCCAATAAAGGCAAGAATCAACAATAAATTTTCTCGCCATCGGATGCGAAGTATTAAATTCATTACCGCAATACGAACCATTTGAGAGATTTCCATCATCGCGGAAGCGGAAATAATAAGATGGACAAACTTTTTCAAAGCAAGATGACTCCATGTTAAAGACGTGATTATAGACAACATCCATAATTACTCTAATCCCAGCTTTATGCAGAGCCGCTACCATCTTCTTCATTTCAATAATCCGCGCATATGGGTCTTTGGAATCTGAAGAATAGCTTCCTTCTGGAACGTTATAGTAAAGAGGGTCGTATCCCCAGTTATAATTTTCGAATTCATTGACATCGCATCCAGTGCAAAAATCAAATGACGGCATTAATTGAACATGGGTTACTCCGAGGTAGCGAAGGTAATCAAGACCAATTGGATTATTATTACGAGTTTTACAAGAAGGCTGAGCCAATCCTAAAAATTTACCCTTGTGAATTATTGAAGTTCCATTTTGGCTAGTCATATCGCGGATAGAACATTCATAAATAATGCAGTCACAAGGAGATGATAACTTAGGCAGATACGATTCATTTAAATCGATAACAACTTCGCGCGGATCAACGATGACACCAACGCTTGACTGACTAGTGACAGCTTTGCAATACGGGTCATTAGCGATTGTAAGTTGACCATTAATTCTTACTAAAAAGTAATATTGGCATTTTCCGAGATCGCCGCTTGCACGTCCTTGAAAAACACCGGTATCAGTATTTTTTTCTAATGTAACAATATTTTCTTTTCCATCTTTAATATAAACGCAATATGCTGAGGAAGCTAAAGGTGAAAAAAGGCGGAAAGTCGTGTAATACTTATGGAAGTGTGCCCCCATTACATCGTCGCTTTTATACAAAGAACAAATTCGATCATTTCTCAAAAGGACCGACATATTAAGATAGCAACATAAATAGCGATCATCATAAACTTTATACTCGGCACCAATCGTTAATGAAGGAACATTAGTCAAGACATAATGGAAATGATGTCCAGTTTCGCGAGCATCCTGAATAGTTAATTCACAAATTCGAATATCATCGCAATATAAATAGAAGTGTTTAGCGTATTGGTTAGTGTAGACCTTATGGACATGGACAGAGATAGAGTTATCTTTATTTAAGGTCGCATTAAGAATTTCATCAAAATTATTCATAATTAATCCTCGCTTTGGTTATCTTCATTTAAGTATTCATCCGACAGGGTGCGCCTGCCGTTTTCTTTAATTATTATTCCGTCTTCTTCAAGAGCATCAAGCAAACCATCTGCTCTAGCAAATCCGATTTTAAAGGCGTTTTGAATTTTTGTCGGAGTGCATTTTCCAGTTTCTAAAACGTAATTTTTAACCGCTGGATAAAGGTCATCATCATGGAAATCTTTAACGCTTTCATTAATTAAATCATAAGCTGTTGGAGCTTTCGATGATAAATCGAATTTTGGATCATAATGGACTGACGCATATTTCTTAATATGCTCACAGACGGCATAAATTTCTTTTCCGTCAATATAAGCTGACTGAACTCTGAGCAACGATTTCGGCGAAGGCAACCGGGCGAGCAAGTCTCCTTTTCCCATTAAGTTTTCCGCGCCATCTTCATCGATGATAATTCGTGACTCTAACGATGAAGAAACCGACAAAGCGATTCTTGACGGGATATTCGCCTTGATTTCACCAGTAATTATTTTAGCTGATGGTCTTTGGGTGGCAATAACCATATAAATTCCGCAAGCTCGTGCTTTTTGAGCTAAGCGCTGAATGAATTTGCTCGTCTCTTTGTCGCCATCGGACATAAAGTCAGCAAACTCATCACAGATCATCACGATATAAGGGATTTTCGGATAATTCTTTTCTTCACAGACTTCGAGGTATTCTTTGTAGTTAGCAGCCCCTTCGCCTTTTTCAGCAAATAAATCATAACGGCTTTCCATTTCTTCAACTAATTTTTTCAAGGCGATTTTTCCTTGATCGGTCGAAGTGATAACCGGGCAGAGCAAATGCGGCAAATTTTGGTAACGCAAGAATTCAACGCGCTTAGGGTCGATAAGCATAAGTTTTAACTCATCGGGTTTATTTCTCATTATTAATGAAGTGATAATATTATGGATAAATACTGATTTACCAGAACCAGTAGTTCCGGCGATTAATAGGTGAGGCATATCATCAAGCTTGCAAGATATAACTTTACCGGAGATATCCTTACCTAATGGGAATAGCAATTTATCCTTTGCATTATCGGCGATTGACTGCATGCAATCTTTAAATGAAACTAAATTCGAAGTTTTGTTTCCAACCTCAATTCCGCATGTATCCTTGCCTTCAATAATTGTTTCAATTCTTACTGTTTTATTTCCTTCTAAACGGACTCCTAAATCAGTCTCGAGATTATTGAGGACACTAGTTTTAACATTGTGATTAAGTTTTACGTCAAAGCGAGTTACTGATGGACCAATAGTATAAGATATAACTGATGCGCCGATATCAAAGTCGCGGAAACATTCATTAATTTTCTTTGCTCTTTCATCGGCAATCGCAATTTTTTCTTGTAAATTATTATTTACACTTCTATCTTTTAGAAGGTCAAGGCTCGGATAGACATAAGGGCCTTTATATTCTTCTTCAGGAGTGATTGTTTCAATAGTTTCTTTTTCAGATTTTTTATTAAAGAAAGAATCAAACTTATCGTTTTTATAGGTATCAATAATCCGTGGCTCTTTCTTAACTGTTTTCTTTTCTTCCATTTTCTTCATCGCTTCTTCATGTGAAGGATCAGAGAAAGTAAAAGAATTAGGCTTAATTTCCTCTTTAACTAAATTTACCTCTTCTGGAAGTGGTTCCTTAATACTTTCAACTAGTTTTTCACTAGGTTGAGCTATTTTCTTTGTCGGTACGTAAGCTTCCATTTCTTCTTCGATCTTTTCGACATGTATTTCTCTTTTTAAAGGAGATTCAGTGCTTGGCGAAGAATAATCTGTCTCGGTCTTTTTTAGTTCCTTTTCTTTCTCACGAATAGTTTTGACTTCATTTTTTACGCTGACTAGATGTGAAATCAACTGGCTTATCGGAAGGAGTAAAACAAAGATAGCTCCTAAGAAAATTAACAAAGCCGAAATAATCAAGGTACCAATACTAGTAAAGGCAGTATTTAATGCAGCAGAGAAAAAATACCCGATAAACCCTCCGTTAAGAGAAGAGACGATATCACCAAAAGAGGTAAAAGATAAACCGCTTGATTTTATTGAATTAGTTAAATCGCTATAAAAAGAGAAAAAGTTATTCATATTTAATCCATCGCTTTGGCTTAACCCAATAGTTAATCCAAAGAAAAGTAAAATAACTCCCGTCAGAGAAATAATTTTCACCTTTTTGCGAATAAAGATTTTATTAAGTCCATCAAGAAAAAGAAAAACGCTAACTAAGAAATAAGTAGCTCCAAAAATGTATGCCAAAACAAATGTTAGAAATTTAGAAATTAATCCAACATTTATAAAGGCTAAAACAGAAATAACGATTTCTAAAATACCTAATAATATTCTTGTAACCCTAGTCGAGGTCTGATTTTTTTCTTTCTTCATAAACTTATAATACTATGTTTTTTCTGAGATAAAAAGATTATCATAAATACTTTAATAATTTATTTTTTTGATATATATCTGAATATTTTTTCTATTTTCGACAAAAGAAAAAGTTTGCTTTTAGGGGCAAACTTATTCATACTTTTTTTGATTCTTCCAAAGGTAGATTACAGTAAATAAACATCCGATCACGATGATTATTGAACCATATATCACATATGGAAGAATATTTGGTGCGAGTTGCATGTAATTAGATATTGCCTTAATAGCAATGAACCCGATTAGTAATGCAAGCATAGAGATATCGCACGCGAGTAAAATTCTTAATGCTCTCTTCATCTCGATCATTCCCCTTTTCGTTTTCACGACTAATCGATAATGACGATATCATCTGCTTCTTGACTTTGCACTTGATTTTGAACCCGCTCGCTTTGGGTCATCGCAACAGTTAATTCCTGATTGGTGTTAATGATGTTAAATAATGAGGCTCCACCAATTACGATAGTAAGCAAGAATAGCGCTAGTCCGACAATACCTAAACGGAAGCAGATATAATCAAACTTCGTTTTATTTACTTTGCTGGTTTTGTTTTTCATAAGTCCTACTTCCTTTCTAGCACGCGGAGGTGTGCGCTTTTACTACGCGGATTGGCTTCAATCTCTTCTTTAGAAGGGTTAATCACCTTTCTGGTAACTAATGTGAATTCCGTTTTACGAGGTTCGCTAGGTAAGGTGCGAGATCCTTCCCCTTGATAAGTGTATTTTCGGAAAATATTTTTCACGATTCGGTCTTCGAGGGAATTAAAGGAAATAACACAGAGACGACCGTGATGATCAAGCATATTAATTGCGGCTTCTAAACCTCTTTCTAGAACTGCGAGTTCATCATTGACCTCAATTCTGATTGCCTGGAAAACTTGTTTGGCCGGATGGCCTTTCTTTTCCAAGACTTTAAACGGTAATGAAGCTTTAATAATATCGACAAGTTCAAACGTTGTCTCAATTTTTTTCTTTAATCGTTCCCTAACGATGTTAGAAGCGATTTGATAGGAGTATTTCTCCTCGCCATACTCTTTGAAGATGCGTGTTAACTCTTCAAGAGAATAATCATTGACTACTTGATAAGCAGTTAAATTTTTATCGCGATCCATTCTCATATCAAGCTTTGCATCATATCGATACGAGAATCCGCGGTCACCTTCGTCAAACTGAGCTGAGGACACACCGAGATCGAAGATTGCACCGGATATTTTGTCCACATTTCTCTTCTTTAATTCTGAGGCGAGATTTTCGAAGTTGGCATGAATAATTTCGTAACGCGAAGATATCTTTGCTAGACGCGCTCTACTTTCTTCAATTGCCTGTTCATCTTGGTCAAAGCAATAAAGGAATCCATCCTTGAGTAGCGACAAGATCTTAGAGGAATGCCCTCCGCGACCTAATGTAGCATCAACATATGTGCCGCTTGGGTTAATCTCAAGATTAGCTATGGTTTCCTGAAGGAGGACAGGAACATGGCTATACATTCTTATCTTCCTTTTGTGCTATAACCTTAGCATTGGCTTCGAATGACGCATCATCATTGGCTGAGACTTGTGAATAGATATCTTTGTCCCAGATCTCAACGTGATCATAATTACCGACAACAACAACATCTTTGGTGATGTGAGCTCTGGCAAGATGATCCTTGCTGAGTGTGATCCGTCCGACTTTATCAAATTCATAATCCATTGAGGAAGCAAAGAAAGTTCTCTTATAGGTTCTCTCTTCTGGCACTAATTCGTTAAGTCGAGCATTTTTTTCACTTAATTCAATGAAGGTTTCTTCTGGATATAAGCAAAGGCAATTATCAAAACCTTTGGTAACATAACATCTACTACCAATAATGTCCCTCATTTTTTGAGGAAGTATTAATCGCGACTTCTCGTCGAGATGGTAAAAGTATGTTCCAAAGAATATTTGCATTACACTTTCTCCCACCAGATACCCTTATTATACCCTACTCACCCACTTTTGCAATAGATTTTATAGATTATTTGCTAAAAATTGATTTTTGCCAATAAATTTTGGTAAAAAAAAGTTCAGGATTAGAACCTGAACTTACCACAATTTTAACTTTTTTTCTCCTCATCGGCAAATATTGAAGCTAAATCAGAGAATGGTGAAGTACCTTCTTGATGCTTTTTATACATATCTTCAGTAATTACTTCCCACCCATCTCCACTGAAAGATTCTTTTTCATCTTCTCCGACAATTTTTAAGGGAAGCGAAGATAGAATTAAAGATGTTACCAATTCATCGAGATCAAGTTCATCGCCTTCAAGAATATAAATATCATCGCTGAGATCTTCTTCTTTATCATAAGCAATCGTAAGATCATCTGTAACGTTTAGCGGATAGGTTAATGGTTTCAAAGTCCTCGTCGATGCTAAAGTTAACGTTCCCTTAATTTCAATTTTCATAATAGTTAAGTAGGAAACATATTGAACCGTCACCTTTACCTTTAACGGAGAAGCTTCTAAAATTAACTGATTGTTCTTAATTACTTCTTCTGGCAAGACAAAATCAAAAAGGTATTCTCTAATCTTGTTTGAAGTCAATTCCTGCTTAGATAATTTCATTAATGTATCCTTTCTTCAAGAAATATTCTCTTACTTGATTCATAATAAAACGAATATCCGGATGAGCGCGTTCCGAGCAGCGTAACTCAAAAATTAATTTCCATTCTTGAATTGATGCAGTGACGACGATTTCAGTTTTTAAAGAATTAGGCAAAACGCTTCTAGCCACCTGTGGGGTGGTAACATTTAAGAGGTCAAAATACGACTTCTCAGCATTTTCCATTGCCTTAGTCCAAATCATTAATCCTTCTTCCGGTAAAGTAACAGGTTTAATGACAGTAATTTCATTATTGAACTTATCTTTTGAATAATTACAATAGCGCGTTGACTCCTGAGAATAACTAGCTAAGCGATGACGGACCAATTCATGAGTAACTCCGCGATCAGTAATCAAACTAATGGTCACATACTGATGCATCTCTCTTTCATTTGCTGATAAAAGCGAAAAATCAGTGATCAACTCAATTTTAAATTCTTCTTCGCCGCGTTTTTTATCAAAGAGCAAAGGATAGCTTTTTTCTAGGAAATAAGCAAAAGTTTTTAATTCGCTAGGGAAGACATCTTTTTGGTATTGGGTCAAAAACGCCCGAACATTAAATGAGACAAGCGGTTCACTTTCATATGAAAGATGGAAGAAAGGAACGTCAATCTCCTTTAAAATATGGTAAAAAGGTTCTTCTAGACGGAAGCAAAAATTATAGTGTTCTAAGACTGAGCCATGATTGTTAAGGCAGATTTTCTTAACAAATTGATAGGCGGAATCCTCGGTTATTTTGTCTTCTGATTTATAGCAAACTCTTCCGCACATCTCAATTTTTTGGAAGAGGCGGTTTTCATTTATTTCTTTAAAACTAGGACTAACAATTTTCATTTAAATACTCTCCTAATATAATCATATAATTCATGGCTTGTGCCTTTATTTATAACATTTTTCTCATTTTCGTGACGTGAAAGCAAGCAGTCGGTTACCAAATAAGTTTGACATCCGAGTTCACTAGCGCACATATCTTCTTCGACATCATTTCCAACCATCAGCAGTTCCTCCGGTTGGATTTTTAGTCTAGAAATAATCTCCCGGTAGTAATTTAAATCAGGTTTGATATAGTGAAAATCTTCGCCGAATGTTACAAAAAGAAAATCTTTACTATCAATATCACCCCATTGCATTCTCGCTAAAATTCCTTCATGCGGGAACAATGGATTGGTCGCGACAATCATCTTGATATTTTTTTCTTTTAAATATTCGATTACTTTTTTCAGATATGGATTACCAACAACTAAATCTTTAAGAGAATTAAAATTGCTTTGATAATATTCGCTAACAAGTCTTTTCATTAACTCTTTATCAAAAGGGAAATAATTTTCTAACGCTTGGTAAAATTTATCATATGCGGAACTCTCATTATTAATCTTCAAAATATCTTCCATCGACTGCAAAAGTCCGTATCCAAAGGTCTTTTCATCAATCGCGAGTTCGCTGTGCCCGCATAGATATTTATATAGTGATTTGAGATAGGCCTTAATAAATTCTTTAATAGAAAAATCAATTAATGTTCCATCGAGATCAAAAGCCACAACTTTAATCATGATCTTAAATAAGCTCCTAACTTTTTATTTAAAACACTAATAATTGTATTTTCTAATGGGTCGATATCGTTATCAGCCAAGGTTTTATCAAGAGACTGGTAAGTGATACTTAAAGCTAATGACTTGTATCCTTCCTCGATGTGCTCACCTTGATAAACATCAAAAATTTCAACGTTTTTAACTAAGTTCTTACCTTCTTTTTTAATCAATTTGACTACTTCACCAGCGCTGATGTCAGCTTTTAAAACAAAAGCGTAATCACGTGAAATTGCCGGATAACGAGAGATTTTTTCCATCTTCTTTACGGAAGTCTTTAATTCTAAGAATTTATCTAAATTGATATCGAGAATATATGTTTCGCCGATATCTTCGCTTAACGAAGGATGAATTTCTCCCATTACTCCAACCAAAGTATTTCCAAAATAAATACCAGCTGAACGACCAGGATGGAGATATTGAGACTTAATAAGATTAATTTTATAACGGTTTTCGTCAATTGATAATAAAGACATCATCGCTTGGAAGATACCAGAAATATCATAGAAATCATATTTGCGAGTTTCCATTTTACCCCGTGAATAATTTTGTCCTCTTAAAGCGATAGCTAATTCATTATATGATTGCTTATCAGTCGTAATTTCTGATATTTCAAAAATTGCTAAATTCTCATTTTGATGGGCAATATTGTATTTTACGACATTGACTAGCGAAGGTATTAAACCTCTTCTCATAACAGAATGATCACTAGTCATCGGATTCATTATCTTTATTTCAGCGTCATCGTTTAAGAAAACTAATTGTTTGTTTTCTTCAGGTGAAACCAACGTATAGGTCATAACCTCATGAAGGGAAACAGCGATTAGATGTTCACGAATTCGTTTTAACAAAACTTTCTTCTCATCAAGCCCGCCTATGGTTGTTTCCATACTCGGTAAAGTTGCTTTTACTTTGTCTAAACCGAGAAGGCGAATTACCTCTTCGCTTAAATCAGCATCGCAGTGCAAATCAATTCGGTAAGGCGGAACGATAGCAGTAAATTTATCACCATCATCAACAACTTTAATTTCTAATCTCTCTAAAGTGTTTTTGATTTCTTCATTAGTAAATTCTGTGCCGAGTCGTCCATTGATATAGGAATATGTACATTCAATTTTTATTTCTTCATGGGAAAGATGATCTTCATTAACAATTGCACAAACAATCTTAGCATCAGCTAAATCTTTTAAAAGCTGCATAGTTAAATTTAAAACGTACTCAGTTTGATGCGGATTAATCCCTTTAATAAAATGTGCCGATGAATCAGAAGACAAGCCTAAGCGCTTAGAAGTTCTTCTAACATTTACCCCATTAAAGTAAGCAGCCTCAACAGCAATATTTTTTGTATTAGAGTTAACGGCGCAACTCTCGCTTCCCATAACTCCGCCAAGGCATCCAATCATCTTATCATTTTTAATGACGATATCACCTTTTTGCAATTGATAGGTCTTTCCATCGAGAGCAGTAAATTGCCCCTCGTAATCACTAGTCACTTCAAAGTTTTTTGAACCGAATAAATCAAGGTCGTACATATGAAGAGGTTGACCGGTAGTAATCATAATAAAATTACCAATATCAACAATATTATTAATTGAACGAATTCCTTGCCCCTGCAGAGCTCTCTTCAGCCAAAGAGGAGATTCTTTTACTGTAAGACCTTTAACCTCAGTTACAGCGAATTGCTGACATTCATCAGTAGAAATCTTAACTGTTAAATCACTTTTATCGGTTGGTAATTCTTTCATCTCCGGCAAAATAACTTTTCTTTGAAATAGAGCGCCGAGTTCTTTCGCTAATGCAAAAATTGATAAGCAATCCGGGCGATTAGCCAAAACATTGATATCAAAAATGACATCATCGAGACCTAAATATTCTAAAACGTTTTCATCGCCAACCACGGCATCATTTGGAAGTTCTTCAATACCATTAAGTTGTGCTGGTGTCAACTCAGCTTTATCAACGCCAATTTCATAAAGTGCGCAACACATTCCGTTTGATTCGACATTTCTAATTTTTGATTGTTTAATTTCAATATTATCAAATCCTAAATGCGCTCCAACCATCGCAACAATTACCTTTAATCCAGTTCTAGCATTCGGTGCACCGCAAACAATTTGCTTAATTCCGTATTTCGGTCCGAGATCAACTTTTAAAACATGCAAGTGATCGGAATCCGGATGTTTTTCACATTCTAAAATTTCACCGATTACTAAGTGATCTGCTTTTGCTAATGGTCTAATTTCTTCAACTTCAAGTTGAGCGAAAGTTAATTTATCTGCAATTTCTTCAGGAGTAAGATTGCTCAAATCGACATATTTTTTTAATAAATTTAAACTTGCTCTCATAATTACTCCTTATCAAATTGTTTGAGAAATCTCAAATCGTTAGTGTAGAATCTACGAATATCATCAACTCCAAATTTTAGCATTGCTGTTCTTTCAATTCCGATGCCAAAGGCAAAACCTTGATAAACTTTATTATCAAATCCGCACATTTCTAAGACATGCGGGTGAACCATTCCAGCGCCAAGAATTTCAATCCAGCCTGTTCCTTTGCAAAGCGAGCAGCCTTTTCCACCGCATTCAAAGCAAGAAATATCAACTTCAACCGATGGTTCCGTAAATGGGAAATATGATGATCTCATTCTGATTTTTCTTTTTTCGCCAAACATTTTTTTAGCGAATAATTCTAGTGTTCCTAGTAGGTCGCCGAGCGAGACATTCTTATCGATAACCAAACCCTCAATTTGTCCAAATTGGTGGGAATGGGTCGCATCATCATCGCGACGGTAAACCTTTCCCGGAGAAATAATCTTAATCGGTCCGACGCCATGCTTAGATAGCATTACTCTTGCTTGAACCGGTGAGGTTTGACTCCGTAAAAGATTATTATCATCGATAAAGAAAGTATCCTGCATATCGCGTGCTGGATGATCCTTAGGTACATTCAATAATTCAAAATTGAAATGATCAGTTTCTTTTTCTGGTCCCTCAACAATTTGATACCCCATTGAAGTAAAAATATCACTAATTTCATCAACAATAGTCGTAAAAAGATGTTTAGATCCACGTAAATAATTTCTAGGAGTTAATGTAATATCTATTTTTTCTTTTTCAAGTTTTTCTTCAAGAGCTTTTTTTGCTAATTCTTCTTTTTTTGACTCTAAAGCTGCATTTATATCATTTTTTGAAGTGTTAATTAATTGTCCAAAAGCCGCTTTTTCTTCTTTAGAAAGTTCCTTCATATGGCTCATAAAAGACATTAATTCACTTTTTTTTGAAAGATATAAATTTCTTATATCATTTAATTTATCGAGACTATCTGCGCTAGCAATAGACTGCTTTGCTTCGCTAACAATTTGTAAGATTCTTTCCTTCATAACTATTCCTCATCGCTATTTTGTTCTTTTTTCTGATTAAGGAAAAATGGGAGAACATTATCATCTTCCTCTTCATCAGCATCTTGATGATCAACCGGTTGAGCGATAACTGTTTCATTATTCTCAGCTAACGGATCAAATTCACTATCAAATTCGGTAGCGACGATAGAGATTAACATTTCATCGTTAAGTTCATCATTCATCTGGACGCCAAAGATGATATTTGGGGTGTTTTCCGAAGCCGATGTAATATAATCAATTGCTTCTTTAACTTCATCAAGTGAAACATTTGTTCCGCAAGTAACATTTGCGATAATTGAATGCGATCCCTTGATTGAAGCCTCAAGTAATGGTGAAAGCAATGCGCTAGAAGCAGCATCAGTAGCTTTCTTTGGACCTTTACCTGAGCCAAAGCCGATAAGCGCTAAGCCCTTCCCTTCAAGCGTTGCTTTAACATCGGCGAAGTCGAGATTAATGACACCCGGTAAAACAATTAAATCAGTAATAGTTTTGACCGCTTGAACTAAAACGCGATCAGCTTCAGCAAAAGCTTCTTTAAATGGACGTGTTCCGTTCATCATCATCAATTTATCATTGCTAACAATAATAATCGCATCAACGTATTGCTTTAAATCATTGATTCCGTCGATGGCATTTTTTCTGCGCTTTTCACCTTCAAATGAGAATGGTCTAGTAACGATAGCGACTGTTAAAGCCCCGACATCTTTTGCAATCTTTGCAACAACAGGAGCAGCTCCAGTACCAGTACCACCACCCATTCCAGCAGCGATAAAAACCATGTTTGCTCCTTCAAGAATTTCTCTAATTTCTTTTTCTGAAGCCTCAGCAGCTATTTTACCAACTTTTGGATTTCCGCCAGCACCTAAACCATGGGTGACATCTTTTCCTAAGATTAACTTATGTTCAGCTTTTGAAGATGCTAATGCCTGAGCGTCGGTATTGCAGGCATAAAATGTTACACCTAATAAATTCTCAGCGACCATCTGATTAACTGCATTTGATCCGCCGCCACCGCAGCCGATGACAACGATGCGCGCAACCGGTTCTAACGCGGAGAAGGTTTCTTCCTTTTTTGTTTCTTCAACTTGTTGTAATGTATATTCGTCCATAAATCTATCTCCCCTTATAATTCTTCATCGAATTTATAATTTTGTTTTTTACTAACTTTTTTATTATCAACACGGGTTATAGAAGAAGTAATTGTTTCCTCTTCAACAATCGGCGTCCGCTTTGATTCGTATTTAATTATTCCGAGGACGGAAATCATATTTTTATTACGAGCTCCAATATTTTCCATATCGAAATTTAATACGGTTCTATTAAGAGCATTAGCTAAGAGCATATAGAAATTATTGAGATTACTCGTTCCACCGATAACGATTAACGGCAAGTTTTCACTACCCTCAAAATCGCTTTCTAAGAGATCTCTTACTTTTTCTAAATTTCTCTTAAGCACATCTTTAATAGTTTGAGTTAAATCATCAAATGTAATTTTTCCCTCAATAAACAACGGAAAGGCAGGTGACTTTTCCATTCCGTAACGGCATTTTAATAATTCAGCTTCGTTATAGGAAAGATTGAATCTCCGACCAATCTCGGACGTAATATCATCTCCACCGAAAAGAATAGTCTTACTATCGATAACCTGCGCCTTGTTATGAATAAAAGAGACCGTAGTTAATTGATATCCGATATCAAGTAAAATATATGATTCTGGCATCTTTGCTTTAGTCGATAGATATAAAGCTGCTGCATGGGATGCTGGAACGAGATGCTTCAAAGTTAGACCGCTTTGAGCTATCAAATGCTTAACGGCATTAACAAGCGGGGTATCAAGAGCATAAATCGCGCCATGTAAGGAAAGTGACTGCGATATCTTCCCAAGCGGTTCTTCATCATAACGCTCTGTCTCATTGATAATGTAGGTATCTGGTACAATATCAATTATCGTTAAGTCCTTATATAGAGAAGCATTACTCTTTTTCATCGCGGTTAAAATATTCATCGTATCAACGTGTTGGATGACATTATTACCATCGACAGTAATCGTCGTTCCCGTATCAACCTTACAAAGCATATTCAGCGATGGCAAGGCAACAGTCACATCAGTAAAATGAATTTTTAAATGTTCCTCTATTTCCTTAACGACACTTTGAAAAGTTTTTAAAACGAGAGGCTCATCGATAATCATGCCGTTTTTTAAGCCGTGACAATCAGCTTCGACTTTATCAAGAACATAAATCTGATTATTGAGGCAAAAACCAGCTAAACACTTAATTGCCCGTGAAGTGAACTCAACTCCAAGATAATAATTGCTATTTTCCATCTTTATCAAGCCTCCATTCTGAAGTAATTTCCTGGTTATTGTTTACTAAGCGAAAATATAAAGAATAGTATTGGATTTGCTGATCGCCAAAGTTACTATGGGACAGTACCATTTTACTTTTATCGATTTCATTATATACATTTAGGACATTATTTTTTCTCAGCTGACCAAGATAATAGCTGAGGGAAAACTCTTCATCAAAACTAAATCGCACCCTAATTAAATAATCATTTGAAAACGAATAATAAAAATAAAATTCCCCATCGTACTGCGACAAAGAAATATAGTCAGTATTTTTTTCTAGGGCATTGAGATTAGCTGAAATAATTAATGATTTTTCATAACTAGACAAATCAGCTGGAACATCACCTAAAAATTCTGGTGCGAGCAAACTTTGCCGCTGATAGTAGTCGCTTTCAGAAGCGTCAACTACTTCCCCGTCGTATAGATAGCAAGTAGCGTCGTTAACAAAAGAGACGGCTTTTTCTAAAAAACTAATTTTAAACATTAACGGATTCAATGTCACATCAATATTAGCTAATTCACTATGGCTCTTTAGTTTTGATTCTATCTCTTTACTGTTTAAGGAAAACACCGAAGTATTTTCGTCGATATCAAGATAGTTTAGAATTCTTTCTTTATTTAAAGCAATACCTCCATCAATTACTAGCTTTCCAGCTTTTGAGATTGGAGATACCAAGTAAAAAAGTAAACAAAGAAACATCGCTATGACAAAAGCGAAGCGAACAAAAAAGTTAACTAGCTCACGACGATTCTTTTTCTTCACTAAAATCTGATAAGAATTTTCCATACCCAGTACCTTTTTTTATCTTACCATAATTAAAAGTAAAAAGTTTATCTTTTTAAGGTTTAATTTTGAGAATTCTTAATTGAGGAGTAACACGAGAGTTAAACTCATTTTTTTCTAAATTTCCCAATAGCAGACAAGTATCACAGTTTTCAGGTTTTTTTAGATTAAATCCAATAGCAGAAAACGTTGGACTACTGACTTTTAAATGTTGATTTTCTTTACCGATTGAATATAATGTCGATGTCTTTACTTTTATCCCAAGTAATGGTTCTGGAAAACCTTGTCCAAACGGTTTTAATGTTTCAATTATTTGAAGATTTTCTAATGTAATTTCATTTTCTGAAACATCAATATATTCTTCAGCTTTTTCTTCAATGATTTGGTTTCCCATAAAAAGATTTCCTGTTTCGATGAATTTAGATAAATCTTCTTTTTTTAAGGATAGTCCGCCGGCGCTATGATGTCCGCCACCGGTTAACAAATATGGTTTTTCTTCGTCGAGAAGTAAAAGGATATTAAAATCATTAGCAGTTCTAATGGAACCTTTAATCACACCATTTTCACTAGAATCGGTCAATACGATTGAAACTTTATGATATAAATTAGCTAGCTGTCCTGCCAAAAGACCCACAAGCCCTTCTTTCAAATCTTTTTTATAATAAACAATCAAATGTACATCTGTAAAATCAGGAAGAAGATTTATTTCTTTTCTTAGGAGATTTTTTCTTTTCTCATTGACCGCTATAATTTCCTCAACAAGTGTTGAATCATCATTCAAAACGAATTCAACTAATCGAGATATTACAGGCTTTTCCATCATTCTGCCATAGGCATTAAGTTTTGGTATAATATCAAATCCTAAAACTTTTTCATCAATGTATGACTGATTAGTTAATTTCCATAAACTATTATTCTTATTGGAATTTAAAATTTTTATACCCAATCTTACTAATATGCGGTTATAAGATTTTAATTCCATCATATCTGAAATTGTGGCCGTCATCGCCAGAATTAAATTTTTTTCATTGATTCCATCAAGAAGCAATCTCGATACCATAAAAGCAACATAAGAAGCACAATTAAGAACATTTTTTTCTTTTTTTAGATAAGGATGAACAAGAATTGCCCGTTGATCAGGATTCTTTTCAAAGTCATGGTGATCAATTATTAAAACTTTAATTCCTTTATCTAAAAGAAAACTTACCGCTTCATGTTGATGTACTCCGTTATCGACTAAAATAACCAAATTGTATCCTTTATCAGCGATTTGCTGAGCCCGTGAAAGATTAATTCCATATCCGTCTACATAACGCGAAGGTAGATAATATCCTCTTTGTCCTCCTAATAAAGTTAAAGTATTGACCATTATAGATGTTGAGCAAATTCCATCTACATCATAATCTCCGTAAACCATGATTTTTTCATCGTTTGATAGCGATTTTTTTATTAGTGTAACCGCCTCTTGGATATTCAAAAAGTTATTAGGGTTTTCTAAATCTACTAGATTGAAATCACGGGTTATTTCATTATAGTCTTGCGGTGAAAGATGGTAATAATTTAAAAGTTTTTCCAAAAAAGAATTCATCGTTTTTCCTCAAAAAAAGGTCGCAATAGCGACCTTAATTATTAATCATTAATACCTGGAATAATAATTTCCTCAGGTTCTGCACCTTTGTTGCGGTTTTGCTTTGCTAATTTTTCTCTCTTAGCCATTAATTTTTTAGCTCTTCTTTCTTTGAGTTTTGTATTTTTGAACTTCTTTTCGAAAACAGAAGCTAAAGGTGTAACCATAAAGACGGCGAATACTCCATTAATGAACATAGTAATTGCAAAGACAATATAGATATTCATCATTCCAATTGGTGATAATGGAATTAAAACAAGAGGCAAAACAGTGAAGCAAACAAACGATAGACCCATTTGCGTAACATTGCGCTTATAAGCTTTTTCCAGTAATTCCACTCTCTGATCGCTTGTTGTAATTTTAACCTTTGACTCATTTTTAAGTTGATTTAATGAAGTTCCAAGCGGAATCATAAACAATAACGAGAGAAGCATTCCGCCGAGAACAGCAATTCCGAGATAAGCAGATGTCTCAAACCGAGCTAATGACAATATTGCAATAGCAATAAATGTTGATCCTGCGACAGAGATAAGCGATGCAAGAGCCATCGTGTAGCGATATCTAATTAAGAAATAGACAAACACAATACCCAATGATACACCCATTAAAACGAATGTATTATAGAAATCGCTTGTAACGATACCAGGAGTTACAGTATATGAATTAATCATTGGTCCTTCATAACCTTCCATAGCATCAAAAGTTCTAACAAAGTTATCTAGTGCGATATATGTTTCACTATCAAGTGATAGAGGAGACGATAAATCAGCGTAGAAATATAAATATGTATCCCCTTCTTGGCCAAAAGGATTTTCCATATTTGTGACAACCCAAGAATTAGTTACTTCAACTTCACCAAATGAATTAATATACGCGACAAAGTTATCTAACTGAGTACCTTCTACCGGTGTAAAGTTCTCCGGAATTTTCTCTTCGAAAAGCGTCTCAATACTTGTTCTAACTTCAATTCTGCCAAATGGTTCAAAGGAATTATAATTAAATGCACCAGCGGTAAATCCTAATGTAATTAATGAGACAGCAGATAAAGCGACTAAGCCAAGATATACGCCTAAAGTAGCTTTAAATCCTTTTTTGACATTTAATTTTTGAATTGAATTTTCTGGGACTAAGTTTACTCCATCCCCAGAATCATTAATATATTTATCATTAATGCGATATAATTTGTGTTTATTTTCTAATTTGCTATTAAAGAGGAAATGATTGAGAATACGTGAAACTAAGAAAACTAAGATAACGCTAAGTAATGATGAGAAGACAAAGAATAACGAGAAGTTTTGAATACTTTGGCGAGATATTAAACTAAGGACAATACCTAAGACAAAGAAAATGACGGTTGTATCAACAGCGGTAGAAATAGTTTTTCTAAATCCTTCTGCCGAAGCTTTACTAATTGCTCTGCCAAGATAAACTTCTTCTTTGATTCTGCGGTAATAAACACATAGCATATTAATCGCAAAACCAAATGTCACAACTATGGAAATTATGGTTATAGGATTAACTATGAAGTTAAATAAATTAAGAATGAACATATCAGCAAGAGCTGTCAAAGCAACTCCGATAGCACCAGAGATTGCCATGAATCCATAGGAAATAAGTAGGAAAAGACAAACTAGAACAGTACTAACGATAAAAGTAACATTCATCCACATAACCGCATCGCCACCATATTCAGGAGTATAACTACGGCGGTATACTTCAGTAATCTCATAATCGCTTAAACTCTTTTGATTAAACATTCTCTCAAATGAGTGAGCGGATTCAGCATTCATTAAAATTGTCGATTCGGTATTTGCTGCGTATCCATAAGCTGCAAATGTCAAATAGTAACGCGCATCTTCGCCTTCACCTTCAACGGTAAATATTGAATTATCAATGCCTTCGCTTTCACCAGTTGTTGTTTTCCAAACGCGGTGGGAATCAAAAGCTGCTGAAGTTGAAGTATCATCACTTGTGGATTCAGATAAATCGATAACCGCCAAGACTTTGCTTTGGAGTTGTTCGCCTGTCATACCAAATGTTTCAGAAACATAGTTAGTATCAGCTAAATCTGTATAATCTAAATCATCGGTTTTTCCTTGCCATAAGACTAATAAAGAATTGCCTACTTCATCTTTAGCATTATTTATAACACCTTGCACTTCAGAAGTAACTTCAAGACGAATATATGCTTGGTTTTGATAATTGTATAAAACTTCAGCAGATCCAGGAACAATTGGATCGCTATCAGTTCCATCAGTGCCATCAGTGGTATAGAAAGAAAAATTTCCAGATGACCCGACACTTCTTAAAATATTGTCAACGCTATTAGAGTTACGTGAGCCTAATACGATTTTAATTTCGTAATTATTTTCTCCATCAGATGCCTTTTGAATACTATAATTCGTAGCACCTGAAGCTTCAAGACGATCACCCATAACGCTAACGACATTATCGATATCGATTGTTGTCTCTTCATTACCAGCTCCGGAAATTTTATATAAAACTTCTGTACCATTAGCAAATTCTTGGGAATATGAGAGGTTTTCATTAATTCCTTGAACATTAAATAGCACCAATCCGAGCATGGAGATTGTCAAGACGATAAATGCAATTAATCGACGCATATATTTCCTCCTAAAAGTTCATAATCAAGAACAATTCCTTTTATATATTAATAATATATAAACAATTGCCTTTTTAATATACAACTAATATTATCTATTTTCAACAATAAGAGCGACTTTTCTAAGCCATTTACCTTAACAGAGAAGCGAATGTATTTATTTTTAAATGCTGATAGGCTTTTTCTGTAGCCACTCTGCCGCGCGGAGTCTTATTAATCAATCCGAGTTTCAATAAATATGGTTCATAGACCTCTTCAAGATTTCTAACTTCCTCACCAATTGTTGAAGCAAGAGTCTCTAGACCTACTGGTCCTCCGTTAAACCGCTTAATGAGTGCCTCTAGATAGTGAAGATCAATTTCATCAAGTCCTAATTCATCAATTTTTAGGCGTTTTAAAGCATCTAAAGCAACATTCTCATCGATGTATGTTTGATCATTAAATGTCGCAAAATCGCGAACGCGGCGATAGATTCTATTTGCTATACGCGGAGTTCCCCTGCTGCGTTTAGCAATTTCCTCTGCTCCTTCTTGTGAAATCGGCATAGAAAAAACGCGGCTCGTCCTTTTGATGATTTTCATTAACTCTTCCAAAGAATAATAATCTAATCTATGCGTTATACCGAAACGATCGCGTAATGGTGAGGTTAAATCGCCAGGCTTAGTTGTCGCACCGACAAGCGTGAACGGCTTAAGCTGTATTGTGATATTCCTAGCATCCTCATCACGGCCTAAAAGAAAGGTTAATTTATAATCTTCCATCGCCTCATAAAGTATCTCTTCAACTATGCGCGGCAAACGGTGAATTTCATCGATAAATAAGACATCGCCTTCACCGAGATTTGATAAAATCATTGCCAAATCCGCAGGCTTTTCGATTGATGGGCCATTTACTAAGCGAATATTGCTGTTCATTTCATGAGCTATAACATATGCTAACGTCGTCTTACCCAATCCAGGAGGTCCGTAGAGCAAAATGTGATCAAGAGGCTCATCGCGGTTAATCGCCGCCTTGATGAAAACGCGGAGGTTTTCTTTAAAATCCTCCTGTCCAACATATTCATCTAAAGTCAATGGTCTTAAGGTGAGATCGACTTCCTCTTCTTTATTTTCCAAAACTGGATCTAATAATCTGTCCATTATTTACCTGCCTTTTTTAAAACCTCAGAAACAATTTCCGATGCTGACAAAGTTTCGGGTATTTTTAAGAGATAATTATCGATATCGCTTTTTTTGAATCCAAGTGAAAGTAAGACTTTTTTTGCATCTTCTTGGTTTTGATTAAGAGATAAAGATAAATTATTTTGATTTAAAGCGATATTAGTCAATGTAGAAGATCTTAGCGAACCTTTCAAATCAAGAATAATCTGTCCGGCTGCTTTTGCACCAATCGACGGAAGTTTTTTTAAAGCTTTAATATTATCTGTTTCAACCCAAGTTAAAAATTCATCAACAGAAACATTATGAAGAGCACTTATAGCTGTTTTCGGTCCAATTCCTTTAACAGTAATTAATTTATTAAAAAGATTTTTCTCTTCTTTGGTTCGAAAACCCACTAATAATTCATCATCGTCTTTAACAATATGTTGAGTGTAAACAAGCATTTCCTCGCCGACAACAAAATCATGCGGATTGATAATTGATATTTCAAAGCCGATTCCTCCAACATCAATAACCGCCATTTCATCAGTAACGAGGCTAACCCTTCCGCGTAAATAATAATACATATCTTACCTCTATAAAAAAGCGTACCCGCTTTCTTTATTTTAAACTTTTTCGGTACGCTTTGCATTAGGAATAATATTCAAATTCAAAGTCACAGAGGGTGACGGTATCACCATCCTGTGCTCCCATTTTAGCTAAGGCCTCATCAACGTCAAGCTTTCTAAGGGTAAAAATTAATCTTTCAATTCCCTCATCAGTTGATAAATTGATTAAAGAATAAGTACGTTCAATTCTTTCACCTTGAATTTTAAAGCGATGTGCTCCAGTCCTAACGATTTCAAATTCTTTCTTCGCCTCTTCAAGAGCATCGTAAACTTTAACTTTTTCTCCCTTATCTTCGTAGATTGGGAAATAATCAGTTTTCTTAACTAGATCAGCGAGATAATATAATAATTCTTTAATATTTTCATGAAGCAACGAAGAAATTAAAAATACTTTATAATTTTTTCCTTCTAAAACTTTAGCTATTTTTTCCGCTTTTTGCCGCGTTTCTTCATCTTCAACTTTATTGATAGCTACAACCATTGGCCTTTCAAGCAGATGATAACCATATGTGTCGAGTTCATGGTTGATATCCTCAAAATCCTTTAACGGATCTTCTCTTTCAATATCGAGAATATGAAGTAAAACTTTACAGCGTTCAACATGTCTAAGGAAAGTTAATCCTAAACCTTTTCCTTCGGATGCACCTTTAATCAATCCTGGCAAATCAGCGATGACAAAATGATTATCTTCGTCTAGTTCAACCATTCCTAAAACTGGAACAATAGTTGTAAATGGATAATCGCCTATCTCTGGTCGAGCGGAAGATACAACATTGACGAAAGTAGATTTACCTACGCTTGGAAATCCGACAAGTCCAACATCTGCAATTAATTTTAACTCTAAAGTCAAAACTTTTTCTTCGCCAGGAAGACCATTTTCGGCAATTCTTGGAGCCCGGTTGCGCGATGAAGCAAAACAAGCATTACCGCGTCCACCACGTCCGCCTTTACAAATCATAAAAGTTTGATTTTCTTCTTTCATATCAACTATGAAATTATGTCCAGGCTCTTGATAAACAACTGTTCCGATTGGTACCTCGAGATAAATGTCTTTACCTTTAGCACCATACATTTTTTTCGCCATGCCATCTTCACCATCGCTAGCGACGACTTTTCGAGCATGCCGATAATTAATTAATGTTGAAGTATGATTTGTCGCAACAAAATAAATAGATCCACCGCGGCCACCATTTCCGCCGGAGGGTCCACCCCGCTCAACAAATTTTTCATGATGAAAAGCGATGGCACCGTCTCCGCCTTTTCCTGATTTGACAGTTAATTTTGCCCGATCGATAAACATTACTTTTCCTCCTTTAAAAAAGACCACCATTTTCTGGTGGTCAGTTATTACATTTCTACTGGATAAACAGAAGCTTGTTTTCTCTTTTTGCCAACTCTTTCGAATTTGACAATTCCATCAACTGTAGCGAAGATTGTGTCATCCCCACCGCGCATGCAATTTACACCTGGATAAATTTTTGTGCCGCGTTGACGATAAATGATTGAACCAGCAGTAGCGAATTCACCATCAGATTTTTTTGCGCCTAATCTCTTTGATTCTGAATCACGGCCGTTCTTAGTAGAACTGACACCTTTCTTCGAAGCAAATAATTGAATATTTAATAAAAACTTCATTTTTTGCACCTCTTTCATTACTTGATCTTGATATATTGAGGATAAGCTTCTTCCAAGGTTTGTAACTGAATAACCATCGTTCGCAACGTTTCATTATTCTTGTTATTAACCTCAACATAAGCATCACCCTCAGCGAGACGAATCTCTTTAATCTCATCATCTCGTAAGGCATTAAAGCCTCCTGTAACGATTGCCGAAGCTGCAGCGCAGACAAGATCTCTCCCGCACTCAGCATAATCAGCATGTCCGGAAATCTTCAATCCGACGATTTCCTGATCTTTTTTGATTAAAGTAACTTTAATCATCGATAATTAAGCATTGATGGCTTTAATCGTTAACCGAGTATATGGTTGACGATGGCCGCTTAACCGACGGTAATTAGCTTTGCTCTTGTATTTGAAGACAAGAACTTTCTTTTCTTTTCCTTGCTTGTCGATAGAAGCAGTAACAGTAGCATCTTTAACATATGGTGCACCGACTTTTAACTTATCGCCGCTAACTAAGAGAACCTTATCAAAAGTAACTTCTGAATTGACTTCTCCTTCGATTTTTTCAACGTAGATAGTTTGACCTACTTCGACCTTGACTTGCTTTCCGCCAGTCTCAATAATTGCGTACATTTTCGCACCTCCTAATAATATAGTCATGACTCGCTCTTAAGGTAGATTTTCATCTTTAAAAGACCTCTTCAAGGCGGTTGGGCCCCTATATTAGGCTACAACATAGTTAAAATATCATTTTTCTTCAATTTTAGCAATGAAAATTTAACAATTAGAAAAGATTATTTTCTTGATAATTTATTTCTTTGTTTAAAGATAATGAAAAGAAACTATTTTTACCAATTATTAAATGATCAATCAAAGTTACATTTATCATTCCTAATATTACTTGAATATTTTTTGTTTCGGCTAGATCGCCACGTGACGGCGATAAATTATCTGACGGATGATTATGCGCGATATATAACTTTTTAGCATGGTGACATAGGCATTCCTCCATAATTTTCTTTGGATATAGGGAAACGCTAGTCTCTCCCCCGCTAGCCACTACTTCCGCATATAGAAGTTTTTGATTTTTATCAAGCATTATTAAAGCTAGATGTTCTTCTTTCTTTTCACAAATCAAACTTCTAAATATATTCCCTGCACCTATTAAGGTAATGGTTTCTTTAGCTAATGCCTCTTGCTTTTTTACTCTTAAGTAAATTTCATTAATCGCAGCAATTTTAATAGCCTTAGCCAATTTTATACCATCATTTGTCATAAGTTCATCAAGAGATAATTTTAAAATGCTACCAAGACTACCATATTTTTTAATCAGTCCATAGCTAATATCAAGAACATCTTTATTTTTATTGCCATAGCCAATTAATATAGCGATTAATTCCATATCGCTCAGCTGGTCAATTCCGGTGAGTAAGGCTTTTTCTCGCGGCCTTTGTTGCTTATTGAGATTTTTTATTCCCATGTAAATTTAAATCCGCCAGGTAATGTAGTCGAACCCTCGCTTGACATAAATAAGCGATAAACAATTACAGCAACTATCGCAGCGACCATGACCGCCATCACCGCGGCAACCGTTAGTTCGCCTCCTTTAAGATTTTTCATTTCATCAATAGTTAATTCTCTCATAAAAAAATCCTCCTTACTTAGCAGATAGGGAGGATTAAGTAAAAATAATTAAACTAATTTAAAATATCGCGCTTTTTTTGATACTCGGCTAATTCTTTTAAATATTTTTCGCGTTTAGCTTTTTCTTCATTAATTTTCTTTTCTGGAGCTTTAGCGATAAAAGCAGGATTATTTAACATTTTATCGCCGCGGAGTAATTCGTTCTTAATAGCAAAAATTTTTTCATCAAATTTCTTTTTCAAAAGTTCTTTATCGAGGTCTTCTTCAATATAGAGTTCACCGATATAGTAAATCGACGAAAAATCTTTTTTGCTTTCATCATCAATAATAACTTCATTAGCAAAGGTGAAACGTTTAAGATATGGCAAGATTGTTTGGAAATCAAAGTTACCGACGTGATTAAGATATAGACGAACTTTGCTATTTGGCGCTAAAGAATTATCAACCTTGAACGAACGAACATCCTTAATCATAGAAATTAAAGATGAAACGATTTTTTCACTTTCTTCAGAAACATATTTTTCTTCATATTCTGGATACTTTTCAAGGCAAATTGATTCTCCGTGATAAGGTAAATTAAGATAAATTTCTTCAGCGATAAAAGGAGTATATGGATAAATCATTAAAATAATTGATTTTAAAACCTTCAAAAGAACTTTTTTCGTCTCATGATTCATTGTAACTTTACTAAGTTCAAGATACCATGAGGTGAAATCATCATAGACGAAATTATAAAGGTGAGTTGACGCATTAGCAAAATCATATTTTTCCATGTTAATGGTTACGTTGGTAATCGTCTTCTCTAAACGGGTCAAAATATATTTGTCGATTAATGAAAGCTTTGATAGATCAATTTCTTCATCTAATTTTTCTTCTCCTTCTAGATTAGATAAAACGAAACGTGAGGCATTCCAAATTTTATTAAGATACGCTTCACTAGATTTAACCTTCTCATCGCTATAGCGAGTATCGAGTCCAGGCGAAGTTGATGTCGTTAAGAAATATCTTAAAGCATCGACACCATATTTTTTAATAACGTCGAAAGGATCAATTCCGTTACCTAAGGATTTTGACATCTTTCTTCCTTGCTCATCTCTAATTAATCCATGGATTAAACATTTCTTGAATGGAGCTTTATCAGTAAATTCTAAAGCTTGGAAAATCATTCTTGAAACCCAGAAGAAAATAATATCATAGGCGGTAACCATTATATCTAAAGGATAATAACGCTTTAAGTCAGCTGTCTCATTAGGCCAGCCCAAAGTTGAAAACGGCCAAAGTCCAGACGAGAACCAAGTATCAAGAACGTCTTCATCCTGAACATAGTTTTCCATATCAGCAGGTGGTTCTTCACTAACAAGGATTGAACCATCCTTTTTACTATAATAAGCTGGAATTCTATGACCCCACCAAAGCTGACGAGAAATGCACCAATCGTCGCAATCGCTCATCCAATTTTCAAAAATCTTATTGAATCTCTCTGGAATAAATTCAACTTTATCGTCAGTATTTTGATTCTCTAATGCTCTTTTAGCAAGCGGACCCATTTTAACAAACCATTGTTTTTTTAGCATTGGTTCAACAACGGCATGGCTTCTTTCCGAGTGTCCAACTTGATGGACGATATCCTCAATTTTGACCAAATATCCATCTTGTTTTAATTTTTCAACTAATTTTTCACGGCAGACATAGCGGTCTAAGCCAACATATTCAGCTGGGCAGTTTCCATTCATCGTCGCATCATCGTTCATAATGATTGGATGAGCAAGATGATGTCTTTCACCAATTAAGAAATCGTTAGGATCGTGTGCCGGTGTGCATTTCATAACACCCGTACCAAAATTTAAATCAACATATTCATCAGCGATAACCGGAATTTTTTCGCCATTAGCTGGGTTAATAACTTCTTTTCCAATAATATCGAGATAGCGCTCATCTTTAGGATTGACAACTAAGCAAACATCGCCAAACATCGTCTCAGGACGAGTTGTCGCAATTAAAAGATTCTTGCTGTCATCGACTAATGGATAATTAAAATAATAAAATTTACCTTTATCGTCTTGGTGAATAACTTCAATATTCGATAAAGCTGTTTTAAAGACTGGATCCCAGTTAATAATTCTCTCGCCGCGATAAATTAAGCCTTTATTATACAAGGTCACAAAAACATGGCGGACCGCCTTGTTTAAACCATCATCAAGAGTAAAACGCTCACGAGAATAATCAAGAGATAACCCCATAACCGACCATTGTGAGTGAATGGTTTCAGCGTATTCTTTTTTCCATTCCCAAGCCTTTTCCAAAAATTTTTCTCTTCCTAAATCATAACGGGAAATCCCTTGTTCGCGAAGTCTGGCCTCAACCTTAGCTTGCGTGGCAATTCCCGCGTGATCCATTCCTGGTAACCAAAGAACGTCATAGCCTTTTGCTCTCTTATAACGCGCGATAATATCTTGAACTGTAGTATTCCAAGCATGTCCAAGATGCAACATACCTGTTACATTTGGAGGTGGAATTAACATTGAAAATTTTGTTTTTGTTTCGTCGCCAGCTAAAAAATATCCCTTGTCCTTCCAAGTTTGATATTTGCCCTGTTCAACTTCATTATGGTCGTAATGAGTTTTTAGCATAATTTCCTCCCAAAAATAAAAAAACATCCTCTAAAAGGACGTCGTTAACGCGGTACCACCTTTTTTCGGCCATCGGCCGCTCTTAATTAATAACTTTAACGCAGTTAGCGAAGATTCCTCTTAGTCTCGATAGCGACATCCGCTAACCGCCTTATCTGCTTCCACCATCCAGACTCTCTAGAAATTTTAGTTTCGCGGCCTCTATCTCATCGACGCTATAATGATACTTGGTTTTCTTTTGCCTATCAAGACAAAAAAGAAAAGTAGCCAAAGTTTGGCTACTTTAAGATATATTCATTTAATCTCTCTTGTAAAGAGTTAATTTGTTTTCGATTATTAACCGAAAAAAGTAAATAATCATTAATTTGATTTTTCTCCGCCTCTTTCTTAATTTTGGCTAATTCGCTCTGCTTAAGTTTATCGCTTTTAGTAAAGATAATTAAATAAGGATAAGGAAGAGATTGAAGAAAATTAATTGTTTCTAGCTCATCACTAGCAATATCGCGACGCGAATCGATGAGGTAGCAAATTAAGCGCAATTCTTTATGATTAGTTAAATAACGCTGCATCATCATTTCAAAATCATCTTGAGAATAGGCAATTCTCCGATATCCAAAACCCGGAGCATCAACCAAATAGAAGGTCTTATCGATAAGATAGTAATTGATTAACGTCGTATGACCAGGTGTTTGAGAAACATAGGCGAGATTTTTACGGTTAGTCAAAGCGTTGATTAAAGAAGATTTTCCAACATTAGACTTACCGATAAATAAAACCTGCGGATAATCATAGAGATGTTCGCTAGTCGAAGACGATGAGATAATAAATTCAGCATTATTGAAATTAATCATTTTCGAGAGCCTCTTTCAATGCATCATCAACTGAAGAAATTAATACAAATTTTAAATTCTTTAAAACGACCGGAGCTAAATCAGCTAAATTACGTTCATTTTCTTGAGGAATTAAAATTTTTGTAATTCCCGAGCGATAAGCCGCTAAGGTCTTTTCTTTTAATCCGCCAATTGCTAAAGCTTTACCTCTAAGAGTAACTTCACCTGTCATTGCTACATTTGAAAGAACCTTCTTATGCGAGCAAGCTGACACAATTGCAACTGTCATAGCAATACCTGCCGAAGGGCCATCTTTTGGAACAGCGCCTTCTGGAACATGGATATGGATATCATTTTCCAAGAAAAGTTTTGGATCGATATTATAACGAGCTGCATTGGCTTTGACATAGTCAAGAGCAATAGTTGCCGATTCTTTCATAACATTGCCTAAATTACCGGTTAAAACTAAACCGCCTTTTCCAGCAAAATAATTAACTTCAATCGGTAAAATATCACCGCCAACTTGAGTATAAGCTAAACCTGTTACGACACCGACTTGGTTTTCTTTTTCTTTTAGTGATACATCGAATATTTCTGTTCCGAGATATTCTTTTACCTTTGGAATATCGACTATAACAATCTTATCCAAAGAATTATTCTTTAACATATCGACTAATGCCTTACGGATGATTGTTCCGATTTTTCTTTCAAGTTCACGAACACCAGATTCTCTAGTGTAGTAATCCATGATGTAGTAAAGAGCTTCATCAGTAAAGATAATATGGCTTGGATCAATACCGTTTTGAGCGCATTCTTTCTTAATCAAATGTTCGACGGCAATATGATACTTCTCTTCATTTGTATAGGTATTTAACTCAATTAATTCAAGTCTGTCGCGTAATGCGGCTGGAATATTATCGAGATAATTTGCGGTAGCAATAAAGAGAACTTTGCTTAAATCATATGGTTCTTCAAGATAATTATCTTGGAAGAATGAATTTTGCTCAGGATCGAGAACTTCAAGCATTGCCGAAGCAGGATCGCCGTGGATATTGCTTGTCATCTTATCGATTTCATCAAGTAAGAAAACTGGATTAACCACACCGGCTTTTTGCATACCTTTAATAATCTTACCAGGCATTGAAGCAACATAAGTTCTACGATGGCCGCGTATCTCAGCTTCATCGCTTGTTCCACCTAATGATGCCTTAACAAATTTTCTATTTAAAGCACGGGCTACAGATTTAGCTAAAGAAGTTTTACCAGTTCCTGGAGGTCCATAAAGGCAAAGAATTGGAGCTTTTAAGGAATTAGTTACGTTCTTAACAGCTAAATATTCCAAAATTCTTTCTTTAACTTTTTCAAGGCCATAATGATCTTCATTTAAAACATCCTCAGCATGTTTAATGTCATTATTATCAATGCTTTCCTCATACCAAGGTACGCTCATCATCGTATCAATATATCCCTTGGCCATTGAATATTCCGCTGACGAAGTAGGTAATTGATTCAAGCGTTTAATTTCACTTTTTATTTTAGCCTTGATATTTTCTGGATAAGGATTACTATCAAGTTTCTTTAGATAAGCTTCAACTGAATCACTATCTTCACTAGGATCTAGTTTATCTAGTTCATCTTCAATAGCTTTTAATTTTTCGCGAAGAATATATTCGCGTTGTTGCTTTTCGCTTTTAGTACGAATCGTATTATTGATGGATGCATTAATCTCATCTTCAATTTGACCTTTGCTTAATTCGTTAGAAATTGTAAGAAATCTTTGATTAAGCGAAGTCTCCTCAAGAAGAGCTTGTTTCATCTCAATCGGCAATTCGAGATAAAAACAAATTTGGTTAGAAGCCTCTTCCATTCCAATTCCTTTTTGAAGTCGATAAATAACTGGGCGTGGAAGAAGGTTTGGGATTTGCGAATTACTAACGAGGTTTAAAACATTGAGATAGTTATTTTCAAGCGATTGATAATCTTCACCATTTTCTAATGGATAATCACTATATTCACAATCAAAGCAAGGTTTGTTTTGATATATAGAAGTGGATATTTCAGTACACTTTACCCTTTTTAAACCGGTAACGCGCATCCGATATGTTCCGTTAATATCTTTAGCTGATTCAATATGGCAGAGAGTACCAACACGATAGATGTCATCAATTGTTGGCTCATTAATTGCAATATCCTTTTGAGTTACAACGACAATATCTCCATCAAATAAATCAAGGGCTTTATTCATTGCAGCTAAAGAGAAAAGACGGCCGACATCTATTGATGCAATCGGCCCTGGGAACATTACTAATCCCCGCGTTATTAATAACGGGGATGATTTAACTGCAGTATTTTCTAAGTTAGGCATAGGGTTTTTCCTCCTTCCGACGAAAAGGAATAATACCTGCTATTATCCTAATCGTTGTTATTTGCAAGAATGAATTTAGTAAATAATTCTTGTCTAATTTGTCTTAATAATTCGTTTTGTTGAGGTTCAAGAGCTTTTCTGATATCTTCAACTTTCATTGAATATGTCTTAGCGAATTCCTCATATTTATCATTAAGTGCTTTGCTATCGACAATAATATTTTCTTTACGGCAAATTTCATCGATAACTAAAGAAGTTTTAATGCTCTTTAAAGCTTCAGCCTTAATTTGGTCGTGATACTTTTCAAAGGTAAGGCCGCTGACATTTAAGAAGTCTTCAAATTTGAGTCCATTGGATTCAACTTGTTTTCTGACTCTGTCAATTTGAGCAGCTGTTTCATCTTCAACGATTGAATCAGAAATTTCAATAACTGCGTTTTCAACGCACTTATCAAGAATTTCATTAAGGCGAGCTTGTTCATTGCTTTGAGTTTTTCTGTTCTTTAAATCTTCTTTAACATGAGCTCTTAATTCGTCAATTGTATTAACATCTTTATAGTTAAGTTCTTTGATAAAATCTTCATTTAATTCTGGAAGAACAACTTGCTTGACATCGTGACATTTGACGACAAATTTTGCATCCTTACCAGCTAATGATTCAACATAGTTAGCAGGGAAAGTAACATTGATAGTTCTTTCTTCACCAGCTTTAATACCAATTAAAGCATCTTCAAAGCCAGGGATAAAAGAATTAGAACCTAATTTAAGTTCATAGTTCTTAGCTTCTCCACCATCAAAAGGAATATCATTTACATAGCCTTTGAAATCAATAATTACAGTGTCACCAGACGCAGCTTCACCATCTTTGATTTCCATAGTAGCTTGTTGATTTCTTAATTTTTCGATTTCTTCATCGATTTCTTTTTCTGTTACTCTAATAGCTTTCTTAGCAACTTTAATTCCCTTATATTCACCTAAAGTGACGACTGGAGCTAAAGCAACTGTTACAAATGCTTCTAATTCGCTATCAGTGAGCTTTGTGATGCTTAATGCAGGTTGCGCGATTGGATTAAACTTTTCTTGCTCCATAACTTCGCGATATGCGGCATTAATTAAATTCATCAAAGCTTCATGCTTGACATCGCTTGGATTAATATGTCTCTTAGCGATATTTTCTGGTACATTACCAACGCGGAATCCATCAACTTTAAGTTTAGCTTTCAATTTGTTGAATTCTTTATTTTGAGCTTTAGTCCATTCATCTTTGTCTGCAACAAAAGTGATAATGGCTTCAGCTGGTTTTCTTTCAATTTTCTTTTCCATTTTAAAAATATACTCCTTCTTTAAAGCATAAACTATTTTACATAACAATGCTAACTATAACAACAAAATCTTATAAAATTTTCTCTTTACATAGTAAAGTTACCTTCTCTCAGAGAGAGAAAGTTTTTAAAAAATTCCAAGCCGACAGGATAACATCATCCATATCAAAATATTTATATTGCCCTAATCTGCCACCAAAGAATACTTTTTTCTCGGCTGCAGCAAGTTCTTTATATTTGTTAAATAACTGTGAATTTTTTTCATCATTAACCGGATAATATGGTTCGTCGCCCATTTCAAATTTTTTAGAATACTCTCTTGTTACAACTGTTTTTGGAGAAGTGCTATCGAATTCAAAATGTTTGTGTTCTATAACTCTTGTATATGGAACATCATAATCGGTGTAATTAACAACCGCATTTCCTTGATAATTGGCACAGTCGAGAATTTCTGTTTGGAAATAGACAGTTCGATATTCTAGATGGCCTAATGAATAATTGAAATATTCGTCAATTGCGCCTGTATAGATGACATAATCATATTCTTCAAGATACTCTTTTTTTCTATTGAAGAAATTAGTTGATGTATGCACTTCAATTCCCGCTAGCATTTTTTCAATAATCTGTGTGTATCCACCAACAGGAATGCCTTGGTAACGATCATTAAAATAATTATTATCAAAAGTAAATCTAACCGGAAGTCTCTTAATGATAAATGATGGTAATTCAGCACATGGTTTTCCCCATTGTTTAGCTGTGTAACCCTTAATTAGCTTTTCATAAATCGTCTTACCGACGAGATTAATCGCCTGCTCTTCAAGATTGGTGACTTGTTCTAAATGATAATTTTTCTTTTCTTCTTCAATTCTTTCTTTAGCTTCTTTCGGTGTTTTAACATTAAAAAGCTTTGAAAAAGTATTCATGTTAAAAGGCAAATTATATAGTTCATCTTTATAGATAGCAATCGGTGAATTAATATAATTATTAAACTCAGCAAACTGATTTACATAATTCCAAACAGCTTTGTCAGAAGTATGGAAAATATGAGCGCCATAACGATGGACATTAATATTTTCAATCTTCTCAGTATAAATGTTTCCACCGATATGATCTCTTTTTTCAATAATGGTTATTTGATATCCCTTCTTATTAAGTTCATACGCGCAAACCGCTCCAAATAAACCACTTCCGACTATTAATATTTTTTTCATATTATCCCCATTTCGTAATTTTACAAACAATTTTGTAACCAGTCATTACAGCAAAGCGTCTCAATGGCGGTATCAAAAGCATTGGGAAAGCGACTTGTGAACGATGGTATATTCTATTATACAATTTTTTGTTCTTGGTTTTAAACTCTTTTAAAAAAGCACTGTATGCCAATTTCTTTTCATTATTATATTCAGCATAGACAAAGCACATTGTTAAAAAAGAATATATTCCGAGCATATGGAGAAGATATTTTCTCTGCTTTTTTTGCATTTTCTTGAAATCATCAAGTGTAAACATATTAATGCATAATTCACGCATAACCCGAAGTTGCTGATCATAGCGCGATGCCATGTTATGAAGATTGACAGATTGATCTGATCTACCGATAAAATAGCGATACAATGGCAATTTCATAAAGTACATTTTGCTTACGAATGCTAATGGTTTGAAAGCTAAGATGTTATCGACATAGAAGGTTTTTTCTAATAAACGAATTTTGCTTTTTCTCAATAAGTTTAAAGAATATGTCATAGCATGCATTAAAACATATTGACCTGTCTTGAAGTGATGGACTTCATTCCATGAGAAAACTTTATTCACTGGGAAACGATGCGAATAATCCATTTCATATTGTTCGTTTAATGTTACGTTCTCATAGACAAAATTAGTGAAATAAACATCGACATCAATATGCTTTTCGTAATTTTCTTTAATTTTGCTTAGATACGTTTGATAACTTGAAACATCGAGCCAATCATCAGAATCAACTACTTTAAAGTATAATCCTGTAGCATTATCTAAACCGGCATTAATTCCTGAACCATGTCCGCCATTTTCCTTATGAATTACCTTCACAATGGAAGGGTATTTTTCTTTGTATTCATCGGCAATTTTTCCCGTATCATCAGTTGATCCGTCGTCAACAATAATGATTTCAACATCATCTCCGCCATGAAGAAGCGTATCAATACACTTTTTCATGTAAGCTTGTGAGTTATAGCACGGGACTACAAGTGTTAAATATTTCATAGTATGACCTCACTATATTTTGCTTATCATGGTAATAATACATATTTTTTTGATTAATACAATCAAAAAGCTTAGAAAAAAGAAAACGCTTTCTTAATTTATGCATTATTTAATACAAACTAAGTTTTTAGACCATTTATTTTATTTTTTTCTTCTTTGAACACTTTTCTAAATATTTTTGCTTTTCTTCCTCATACGAAAGACCTTTTTTTTCGCAACGAATTTTCAATTGCTTTAAATAGTCTTCCTCCTCTTCTCTTTCAATGCGTTCTTGATCGAGACGAGCCCTAGTATCCGGATCAATCCAAACTTGGCCTCGACTTTCAACAAGCAATTTTTTTCTTAATAAAATTTCTTCATTTTCCTTTTTTATATTTTTTTCGACTGTCAAAAAGAAAAGAACGATGATGATTAAAGTAGATGTTATAATTTCAATACCTATCATTGTAAAATTAAAGAAATTGACAATGCCTTCACTTTGATTTAATGCAATGGTAAAAGTGCCATCAGCATTTTCTTTGATTGTTTGAATTTGTCCTTGATAAGCATTTTCAATTGCCGCTAGATCTTCAAGACTTCCAGCCGATAAAGGAACTTTATAGCCAATAGCCGTTATTCCCATATTTAAAACCGCATTGGAAATCATCGGGAAGATAGTAAAGATTATAGTGTATAACGACATAGAAAAACCATCACAGCGGAATCCACTTCTCCATTCGACATGGTCGAGGACATCACTAAATAACGCTAATATTATATATACGCATGGAACTGAGCCAATATTCTTTATAAATTGTCCAATCAGCACTACTGTTAACCTAATAACGTACTGATTTTGCTGTTCTTTCCAAATATAGGGAACACAAAAAGTAATAACTGAGCCAATCGCATATAAAATGAAACCAGATAAAATCAATGTTCTTTTACTCATTTTTTTCTGTAATGGACCAATAAATAAGAGTCCTACAGCCATTGGAATACCTCCGATTATATTTAGTAAAGTCATGGTAATTCCATCAGAATACTCTTTTCCGATGACCCAATTGCAGTAATAGTTCATTGAAGCATTTCTTAGGCAACTTCCAAGATAGAACAGAATAAAATACGCCATCATCAAAAGCCAATACCGATCCTTAAATACTGCCTTTATCTGTTTTTTTAGGGGAATTCTATCTTCCACTAGTCCGAGTAAAATATTTTCTTCAGTGATTCTTTCTTTTGTAAAATAATACTCTAACATCGTAAAAGGAAACGCTAAAATAGAGCAAATAGAAAATACTAAAATCCATAAATTTTGACTGACGCCGATATTACTCATAATAAGCGAAGGAAATACAAATCCACCAATGACACCGGTCGTAAACATGCTTGACATATTGGTAAACGTTGATAAAGTCGCGCGTTTTTGTGAGTTTCTCGTTGAAAGGGGAATCATTAAATTATGAGCATTTGAATATATTGCAAACCCAAAGGCATAATATAAATTATATGATATAGCTATCCAAATTAATTTAGCTACTTCAGGTATATTGCTCGGGATAAAAACTAAGCAAATTCCTGTTATAGCGAGGAGAATCGCACCTAATAATAAATACGGACGACCTTTCCCGCGACTTGTTCTCGTTCTTTCAATAATTATACCGAAAAGGAAATTGGTAATCGCTACAACGATTGCCGAGAAAAGCGGCATCAAATAAAGAAAAGTACCACTTATTCCTAACACATCAGTATAATATGTGTTCAAGTAAGACGAAAAGATTGCATTAAGCAAAAACGCTCCAGCTGGTCCTAAAAAATAACCAATTATCATCTCCTTTAATCCAACCCTCGGAGATTTGATTTGTGAATTAAAGATTTTGTTAACAAGAAATTTCTTTTTATTATTCATCTTCTTGTTCTCCTAAAATAAACTTAGCAAACTCTTCACTCATTTCTAAAGCAGCTTTTTGATGTGAATTTTTAGGTTTGATAAAATCATAAGAACGCAAATAAATTTCAACAAAGCCATGAATTTGGTTTATTTCTTTAACGATATTAAAAACATGATGCGAATTTAACCTTTTGGAGAATTTATAAACATCACATTTTAGAAGATCCTTTTCACAAGCAACCAAAAAGGTCGGAGGAAATTTAGATAATGTTTCATCAGATACATATAGAGGTGAGCATAACGGATTTCTCATCATTTCTCTGCTTCCACCAGCATATTTATACGAATACTGTTTCATTACCGCATAAGAAAAATTGTGATATTGTGATTCTCTTTTTTCTGGAGAGATGTAATTATCTAAGCATGGATAATCAAGAATTAATTTATTAATATGAAAAGAACATTTCTTCTCCAATGTAAAAATGGTTACAGCCGCTGAAAGATTAGCTCCAGCCGAGTGTCCCATTATAATAATTTTATTTCTATCAATTTCCGGGTATTTATTTATTATATATTCAACTTGATCGATTATCTCATAAATTTGCGATGGGCAACTAGCTTTATACGAAAGCGAATAGTCTGCAGAGATAACATGCATTTTGGTTAATTTATTAAGCAAGACAATGTAATGATCTTCATCAAGTGATGTTCCATAAGCAAATCCACCACCATGAATGTTGATTATAAGTCCACCTTCACCTTTTTGATAAAGAAGATTTAATCCGGATTTTTTATAGTAATCCTCTTCAAAATGCGATAATAAGTTTTTGCGCTTTTTTCTTTTAAAACATTCGCTGTCTTTAAATTTAGCATCAAACAAACGATAGCATATCATTGATTTATTATCTCCTTTAAAAACATATCTTCGCGATTATTAAGTTTTCTCGCATTTTCTTCAATAATATTTAGATGGAAAACATGAGGGAGTTTCTTTTTCTTATCTTTGCAATATATGTACGTGTAATCGACATTTTTCTCATCAAAAACATGCAAATCTTTTTCAATAGAAGAACGTAAAAAGTCTTTTTCAGCTGTCATTATTAAACAGTGCGGAAAGTGTTCATTCAAATATTTTAACGGATATAATCTCCCATCATTAGAATTTATACGTCCATAGTAATCCTTACTAATGCCATGCATCATCGAAAAAGGATTTTTGCCGTTATAAAATAAAGAAAAAGCTGGGCAATTCATTATTATTGCTTTGATTTTTATTGCCATTTCTAATCTATCAAATAATTTACGATATTCTTCAGAAGATTGGCAAACACCATAAATGAAAGAAAGATTTCCCCCAGCTGAATCTCCAACTAAAAAAGTATTATCTACGTCAAAATGATATTTATCGGCGTTTTCTTTAGCAAAAGAAACGACTTTGTCTAATTCAATTAACGGAGTAGGAAACTTATATTTTGGAGCTAGATGATAAGAAAATGATATAACCGCATAACCAAAAGATGCTAGGAGCATAGCGTATCGCTGATAGAGATTTTTATCGCCATAGACATAACCTCCCCCATGAACGTTAATAATCAACGGAATTTTTTTATTATTAATGACTTTCTTACCAATAAAAATATCTAACAAATTATATTTATCACCATCTTTTACATAAGAAATATCGCGAAATGCTTCAACATCATCAGGTAATGGTATCTTTTTATCTCTCTTAGTATCACCGATATTCCAAGTAAAATTAATAAATTTTGACCAAAAAGACATAATTATCCCCTTTTATAATTATTATTTATAGTTTTTTGCTTTTATAACAAACAAGTAAAATGATATTTTCCGTATTCAACTTGATATTTTTTATTATCAGGCATCACTATCTCGCAATGAGTCATAAAAGGAACATCTACATCGATAGAGAATTCTTTGTCCACGATTTTCCATTCAACAGAAATATTGCCGTATGGTGAAAGATGTTCACCTTTGCAAGATACAATATCTCCACCGAGAAGAGGTTTCACGCGAAAGCTTTTATATCCTGGTTCTATCATCTCTAAGCCGAGTAAACGCTTATATAAGAAATCACCAACAGCTCCCGACGCATAATGGTTAAAAGAAATCATTCCACCGGTTCCATCATCGGTAATAGTACACTCACCATTTTCATTTAGAGCATCCCATCTTTCCCAAATCGTAGTTCCTCCAGCAACGACTTCGTGAAGCCAAGAAGGACATTTTTTATTAAGAAGCATCTTAAACGCTGTCTCTACCTGTCCATGATCGGCTAATGCAAAAAGAATATATGGCGTACCCGGGAAGCCGGTGCCAATTTTGTAATCATTCTTTTTAACGAGATTTGAAAGATTTTCTGCAGCTTTTAATTCTGTCTTATGATCAAACATTTCTAAATACAATGGCAGAACATAGGCTGTTTGAAACTCCTCAAGCATTTTACCATTGCCATCGGTTAATTTGCTTACATAGGCATCGGCAACTTTATTAGACAAACTTCCATAATATTTTTCATCATCTTTATAACCGAGAATACTAGCAATCTTGCTCAAAAGCAGCGAGGTATTTCGCAATGATGCTGTCGCAGTCCATTTAGATCTTTTTTGCCATTCGCTCATTTTCTCTACATCTGGAGCAACCCAGTCACCGAAATGTAATAAGTGGAGAGTATTCCAAATATAGCGGTTTTTTCCAAATGAAAATAATCTGGCCCACCAAGCACAAGCATCTACATATTTTTTAATAACAGGATACATTATTTTCAAAAGTTTGATATTTCCTGTTGAAAGGTAATTATTATATGGGACTAAAACACAAGCATCACCCCAAAAATCGGTCGCTATAACCGGCATTGTCAAAGGAAAACCAAATCCTGCAGAAGGAATAGTATTTGGTAATCCCCCACCCTTTCCTTGTTCAACTTTCATGTCATTTAACCATTTCTCAAAGAAATTGGTCATCTCAAAATTATAACAAGCAACAGGAGAAAAGACTGCGATATCGCCTGTCCATCCCATTCTTTCATCGCGCTGCGGGCAATCGGTTGGAATATCCATCAAATTTGATCTAGCTGACCAAAGAATATTTTGATTTAATCTATTTAATAATTTATCAGAGCATTCAAACGAACCAATTTCTTTTAAATTTGAATATAACACCAAAGCAGATACTTCAACATCATAAGCAGGAATTCCTTCAATGGATACATAACGAAAACCCATATATGTTAGAGTTGGTGAATAAATTTGCTCACCATCATGGCAAATATAGGTCGCAGCTGCTTTTGCCGAGCGTAAAAATGCTAAATTTAGTTCACCATCGCGATTTAAAATTTCTGCGTGGCGAACAATAATTTTCTGCCCGCTTTTGGCATTTTTAATTTTTAAGCGAACAACACCGGCAAAATTTTGTCCAAAATCATAAATTTGGGTTCCATTTTTTGAAACAAAAAATTTTTCAGGTACTTTTTCGCCGTGAGAAATTATTCCAACACCATAATCGCCAATTAATTTTGGACTATAACGCGGTGAAAAAAACTCAGCCTTATGATAACTCAAGCTACCAAATGATTTTCTACCATCAAAAGTTTCACCATCATAGATATCAGCCATCGTCATCATTCCGTCCATAGTTACATCAAATGTATTATCAGACGGAATTAACTCTTTACTACCATCATCGTACTCAATATATAATTCAAACAATAAAGCTTGCTTATCACTTGCTAGGCGATTTGAACGCGACATAACAAATGATCCAACAGCCCAGCCACCAGACACGATAATGTTAATCATATCATTACCAGTCAAGAATTTAGTTACATCATATGTTTGGTATTGTAAATACGTTTTATATGATGTGTATCCCGGAGCTAAGTAACGATTTCCAACTTTGTTATTATTGATATATAGATTATAAGCACCCCAAGCTGTCATATAAATTCTCGCACGCTCAATTTTCTTTTCGCTATTAAAGAATTTTCTAAAAGTCATTGGACGTGGAGAAACTTTTTTTTCACTAAAAACATATGTTCCATCGCTAATCCATTTGGCTATGAAAGGTGTATCTAATTTCGTAGTTTCAAAAACTATTGATGATGAAGCAGTATCGCCATCAGATAATTTAACTATTATTTCTGCAGTATATTCTTTGCAAGGCTGTAATTTTTCTCCAGTATAAGTAATGGAGATAGGACTAGTTGATATATCAATATGATTATTTAATTTTAATGTAACTTCTTTTATTTTTAAATCTAGTTTTTCAACATCAAGATTAAATGTAAACGTCGGGTTTGCTTTATCGATAAAACTATGTTGTTCTCTACCTTCGACTAAAAGATTTCGAATTTGCATATTTATCCCTCCACCTTAATAATTACATCAATTGTTCCATATTTGTTGGAGCTAGCTGTAAACGAAATATCACCTTTTCCATCAGGTCTAAATATAGCAATTGCTTCACCGAGATAAGTATCAGTTTTAGTATCTTTATAACCGATAGGATTATATGAACATGCATTAGCTAATCCTTCTAACGTAGCATTTTTTACATTAGATATTTCAATAATATCTCTTGCTAATGGGTTATAAATACCATCACTATCGGCATATTTAAATCTTACATAAGCTAATCCATCTTTACGTATCGTTTCAAGCTCCGGATATGCTCTTAATTTAATATCACTATCCGCGGTTTTTAATGTAGTTTCACCTAATTTTCTATTATCTTTATCATATGCGATAGCTTTTAACGTACCTTTTTGATAATTTACTGTAAATTGAACAATACAGTTTTTCTTATTTCTCTTCTTTCTTTGTAAAAGTTTATCATTGAGATATAATTCAGCGTATTCACCATTGGTATAGACTTCAACAACTGTCTTTTTTCCCTCATATCCCGGGAATGTCCAAGAATCAATTGTTTCATTCATTTTCCAAGAAGATGGTGAGTGCTTGTCTTTAAAGTAATGGACAGGTATTACGGCTATTTCAATTGGCGATAAATTAAAAGCAACCTTGGTGTATAACGCTTCTCCTAATTCTTTACCGGTTATATCAACTCTACCTGAGCCAGCTGTTAACCAGCCAACATTATGTTCAAATTCTTTACAATGGTCTTTATGTGTCCATGAACCAATACCGACTTCACCAATATAATCCATACCAGCCCAAACAAAATCACCGATGAGACGAGGATTCTTTTCAGCTAACTTCATGAAATGGTAGGCATCGCTACAAAATGTTTCGGATCCTAAAATTAAGCGATGAGGATATTTTTTGAGGTCATGTTTATATCTTTTGATTCCATAATTATAACCAGCGATATCCATGTTAGCAAACGCTCCACGAGTTTTATAGTCGCAAAGGAAAAGCCAAGCACCGGTTTTCATCGCTTCTGCTCCCAATAACCCGGCGAGATTATTAAAGAATTCCGATCCAACCTTCTTTCTCTTCTTTTCCGTTGCAGTCTTATTTTTTTCTGCTTTTTTATCAGAATATACTCCAAATCCCATTGAGAAAAGTAAATTAAAGAAAATATTAATTCCACAAGTAACTGGTCGGGTATCATCTAGTGAATGGATATATTCTGTCATCTCTTTAGTTAAAGCGATACCTTTTTTTTGACCCGTTTCTGCTACTTCATTACCGGTTGAATACATAACAACACTTGGGTGATTATAATCTTTTTCGACCATATCATAAATATCTTTTTCATGCCATTCCTCAAAGTAGTCGACATAATCGTGGGCTGTTTTATGAATATACCAGCAATCAACTAATTCGTCTAGCATCATCATACCTAGTTCATCACAAGCGTTTAATAAAGACTTTGAACAAGGGTTATGAGCTGACCGTAACGCATTATATCCTACGTCTTTTAATATTTTCACTCTTCTGCGATCAGCGGATTCATCACTTATAGCACCGAGAGGTCCATTATCATGATGGATACATGCGCCTCTAATTAAAACGTTTTTACCATTAATTTTGAAACCTTCATCATTCCACGAAACTTGACGAATACCAAATTTCTCATATACGATATCTTTATTAAATTCAACTTTGCAAGTATATAATTTTGGATTATCAACATCCCATAATTTTGCATCTTCAAGTTTCAAAGCAATTGCTGTTTCGTCAGTTGCTTTTTTTGATTTTATGGCAATTTTTTTATCACCATCAAGAATAGTCACTGTTAACGATCCCGTTCCAATAGTTTTGACTTTGACTTCAATTTCAGGAGGATTAATTCCTAATGTTTTTATTTTAACTCCATTGACTTCAATATGATTAGCAATATCAAAACTATATAGGTAAACTGGACGATATATTCCAGAACCAGAATACCAACGAGAATTCGGCTGATCTGCATTATGCGCGATGACTTTTATCTCATTTGTTTGACCATATTTGACATGTTTTGTAATATCGACAAAGAAATCTGTATACCCGTATGGTCTAAAATAAACTTTTTCACCATTAATATATATTTCTGCATTATGATAGATACCTTCAAATTCTAAAACATATCCTTTGCTCGTATCAGAAGAGATAGCAATCTCTTTTTTATATTCATAATCATACCCCTCAAAGTAACCAGTATTAATTCCTCCAAGTGATGATTGAACTCTTTTTTCATAAATCATTGCATCATGAGGTATATTAATGAGCCTTTCTTCACTATCGTTAACGCGTTTGAAAAGCCAGCCCTTATTTAAGCAAATTTTCTCCATAATTTCTCCTAAGTAATCAAATTCTATTCATTATTATCCATAATGATTATATCATGAAAACTCTTACATCGCCAAATGATATGCGGAAGTTGAATAATGCATTAAATTTTGTTATTATTTTTGCATAAATAAGCAGGTTTAAGCATATGTACTCAATTGAAAGGCAAAATAAAATATTAGAAATATTAAAAGAAAAGAAGACGGTTTCAATCGAAAAACTATCTTCTATTCTTTACACATCATCATCAACAGTTAGAAGAGACTTAAACAAATTAGAGCAACGTGGTCTCGTTGTTAGAACTTTTGGAGGGGTTATTTTAAACTCTAATCCAAGTAATAAAGAAGTCCCTCTTTTATTAAGAGAATCACAAAATATTATTACAAAACGTTCTCTATGTCAAAGAGCAACAAGATTATTGAAGGACAACTGCACAATTTATTTTGATTCTTCTTCAACAACTTTGCAAATCGCTCAGTTTCTCAATGATTTTGAAAATTTAGTAATAGTTACTAACGGATTGAGCATTGCTAACGAAATTATTTCTACGACTAAGCATGAAGTATATTTGCCATGTGGGAAAATTGATTCTTCAACCACATCAATTTTAGGTCCACTTGCTTTTGAAGACATTTCATCATTTCACTTTTCATACACCATCATTTCTTGTGCTGCTATCGATTTAAATTTTGGAATATCCGAAACTTCTTTAGAGCAAGCAGAAATAAAAAGAATTGCTTGTCAAAACGCTGATAAAGTTATTTTATTGGTTGATTCATCAAAATTTAATAAAAAATCTAATTTTAAAAATAATATCTTAAGTCAAATTGATTATGTCGTAACAAACGGTGATATAGATTCAGCATATGATAATTTTTTTCAAAAACATGATATAAAAGTTTTTAAAGTCTAATATTCATTTTAATTTATTGCATAAAAAAAGAGGATTGAAGTTCAATCCTCTAATTTTTTTATTACTTTTGTAAATCAAACCAAGGAGCAACAATATTTGCGATTGCTGCGACACCACCGAATCCTAACGAAAGGAAGAATGGAGTCATGATGCTCATTGGATCAAGACCTGCAATACACCATCCAATTTGATCAATTTGTCCGCCAAATAAACTAGTAAGAACATTGCATATCGACCAAACAGCAACGATAATTGGAAGGTAATTCATATATTTGTTATGAATAAACAAACCGGCAACAATGATGATTGCTTGAACGATAATTAACAATACTCCGGAAGCAGTGACGCTTGAGACAGCATATTGTGTTCCTGAATAGATAGAAACCCAAATTATACTTAAAATCAAGGTAACTAATAAGATGTAGGTTGAAACACCAATTCTTTTAAAATCTAACTTCATTTTACTTAAGCCTCCACTTCTGTATTTTCTTCTTTATTTTCTTTAACAACTGTTAAGACGGTGATAACAGCTAAAGCAGCAGTAAGGACGCCTAATCCAATATCAACACCGAGTAAGGTATTTTGCCACCAAGTTGTGCTGTATACCATATAGGAATTAGGTGTTAAACCATTCATAACATTTCCTTGAGCAAAATTATAAAGGAAATATTTAATAGCAACTTGCATCTTGTATTGGAAAGTTGAATCGCCTTCAATTTCTTTCTTATTTTGCGACATACTACCAATATTTGATGACTGATACGTAGCTGTACTACCTAAGCAGGTTCCGCCGCCGCCAAGAATGACAACTCTCCAGTTCATGTAATCGCCGCCATTAATCATATCAGTGTTAATCCAGCCTGTATATCCCCATTCATTACGAAGTATCTGTTCTTGTAACCCAAAATGTCCGCCAACGAATACGGTGCCAGCTCTGTTGAATGCAGTCATAACACCCATAGCTGAGTTAGATTGCATGCAACCTTGGAAAGCTCTTAATTCATTTTCACGAGCTGATTGCTCAGTGAAGAATGTCGCTAAGCCTGAACGGTTAGATTCTTGTGAGTTAAATGCTAAGTGTTTTGGTTCCATATTAATACCTTTAGACTTACCACCTTCGCAGACAGCATTGCCTAAGATTGAGGTAAGAACCGCATCTTCAGAATAATATTCGAAGTTACGAGCACAATATGGAGTTCTATGTAAGTTGAGACCTGGAGCGAATTGTCCTTGAATATTCATCCAAATGCCGTCATTACCGAACATAACACCTTCTTCATAAAGTAATTCTTCATTGAATGTCGCTGCAACTAATGGTTCAGTAGGCATTTGAGCAGCTGACCAAGTTCCGCAAGGATCAGAGGTAGTTGTGTAGTATGGGCTCCAAGATTTGTCTTCGGTCCATCTAGCTGCATAGTTTGCAACTTGGTCTTGGACGATACCGATAGGGCCATCTTGGTTATATAAGATAGGCAAGTTAATGGATGGTAAAGGTTCAAAACCATTACCGCCATTTTCAATAAATGTCATAGCATCTTCAAGTGTAATTTGCTCAACCATTTCTTGCCAAACAGGATCTGATAAATCTTTAACTCCGAGATATTCATCATCGTCGCTTAATTCAAGACCAGATGCGATAGTAACTCCACTATCTTTTCCCCAAGTGACATCATATGTATCATTATTAGTTAATGGATGAATTGTATTTTCAAGCCCAGCTGCCATTGATTCAGAAGGTACTAAATCAGTAACAGTGTCCCATCCTAATGACCAGTCATAACGTGTTGTATAAGTAACAACATCTTCTTCATAGAAATCGTTAACATCCGATGCTTCCTCACCGACAAAAGCATTCTTAACATTAACATTCAATAAAGCTTCAAGTGATTCTTGAGCTGATGTTGAAACTGCATATGCCTTTGCATTTGTCGCAACAATTTCTTGTGAAGGATCATCTGAAACTTTTACAAGTCCTTGAGTATGTCCTTGTGCAGCAAGAACGTTATTTAAGGCAGCATGAGCACCATTACCAATTGCGAAATAGTAATTTCCTGCATCAACTCTCCAGCCACCATTACCATTTTTATAGCCAGTATCGTATGTTGCGAAATTCTTAACATCAAATTCAACTGTGACTTCTTCTGTAGCATTAGGTTGTAATACTTGAGTTTTACCAAATCCAACTAATTGGATACCAACTTTTTCAACGCCTTCTTCAACATATGGAGCTTGAACATATAATTGAACAGTATTCTTTCCAGGAACAGAACCAGTATTTTGAACAGTAACTTTTGCGGTTCCGAGTCCGGTTTTTGCATCAATAGTAATATCACCAAGTGTTTGAGTGAAAGTAGAATAGCTTAATCCATAACCAAATGGGAAAGTTACTTCATCTTCATATTTCCAAGCAGCACCTGTAGAAGAACCTTCAGTAGAGTCAGCATTATTTCTATCTAATACCAAATCATTGTAACGTGTTTCATAGTATTTATATCCTTTATAGATACCCTCGTTTTCAATGATATACCAGTCATTCTTATTTCCATCAGCATTTTCATCTTGTCCTTCGAATGTAATAACACCAAAATGCTGCATTGCTGGTGACGATTCTGATTGAACAGCGTATGTATCAACAAGTGATCCAGAAGGAGAAACTTCACCATTGAGGACTTGAGCTAAACCTCTAAATCCGTTAATGCCTGGAGTTCCAACCCACATGATGGCGTCAATACCATCATCATTGACGAGTTCTTCAATTTCCATTGGGTTTGAAGCATTAATTAAGACAACAACTTTGCCATTACTATGTTCCTTCGCAGCAGCAATAACGGCTTTTTCATTTGTAGATAAGCTTAATGGTCCAGATGTAAATGAATCACCTGGAGTCGAGCAAGTTTGTTCAGGATAGTAATCGGCAGCTTCAGAAGAGTCACGAGAAATGACAACTACTGCTGTAGTATTATCAGCACTAGATAAAACATTAGATGGATAGACGCTCATCGGAGCTTCACCAGATGGTGTTGATTCAGTATTTGAATAGATTGTTCCAAAAGCAGGTGATAAACCATGTCCGGTCTGGCCAAATCCTCTTCTTAAATATTGACCTAAAGTATCTGCTTTATCAGAATCAGTAAATGAAGCATAGAAGTCAATCATGTCTTCGTTTAAAGTAAATCCACCAACGTCCGTCAATGCTTTTTCTAAAGTCCAATTGGTTTGAGATCCATCAGGAGCAACTGTCGCCTGAGAACCAATCATACCACCTTGAGTAGGATAATGAGAATTCAATCCCCAAAGTGTAATTGTTTCAGATTTTGCTAAAGGAAGAGCAGCACTAGCATCAATTAAATTATTTTTTAATAAAGTAACACCTTCACTAGCAATTTCTGTTGCCAAATCAACTTTTGCAGAAGTTAAATCTTCTAACTTAGAATAATCTGATTTCCAATAAATGTAATCCTCTGGATCTTCACCTGCAGGTGTAACAACTTGCCAGTTCGTCACGCTGAGTTGAGTGTTAATCCAAGAATTGTACGTGGACGCAATTTGCGTACCGACCATCAAGGCACCAAATAAAGCGCCTGATGTAGCTAAAAGTCCACGCATTAGCTTTGATTTTCTCATTTTTCACCCTCCAATATTCTGTGAGAAAACACAGATACTAATCACCAAAGAAGAAAAATTATACCTACCATTAATTTTCCTTTGGTTATTAATACATTCGAATTATAGCATGTAATCGCTTTCAAACAAAACTTTTTGATAAATTAATGAAAAAGTTATCCAATTTGAGCATACTTAATCAATATATTGTGGAAGATTTTGAAATATTTTTTTAAATTTAAAGACACATGTTAATAAATATTTTAACAAAAATTAGCAATTGCCTATTATTTTATTGTGCGTTATAGCATAACTTGTCGTTTTTTTGTCATATTTTGCATTTTACTAGATAATCTCTAAGTCTAGGGCTTTAATGAAAAGCTAATAAAATCAAAATGTCCTCTGCCACAAAATGTAAAATATAAGGATTTAACTCCAAAAACATTTTCAGCTTCTCCCTTAAATACATTAGTGGATTGATCATTGATGATTAAAATTTTTGAAATTATTTTTCCGTTTAAATTATCTTTGACAATCATCTCGCCTACTGCTTTACCCTTTATTGTGACATATATATTTTTTAGTGAAATAAAACTAAAATAACGGAAACCAGCAGTATCTCCATCTGTAAAATTTGCTATCACTTGTTTTATTTCATACCCGATTTTTTTTAAAACAAGGCGAGGATGTTTCTTTTTTTTCAATGCCGAATAAAAGTAAGTACCTTTTCTTGAAAAAAGATGGCAAGCTATATTTGTACTATACGTTCCTTCACCGCGAAGAGGATAAACATTAATGCTTGATGAAGTCATTTCAGATTGTATAAATCTTCCATAATCATCTATTAAAAGTTTTTCTGCACAAACTTGACGGGAAAAACTATTTCCATTTGTTTGACGATGATAAAAAATATAATGGTTATCACCTATTGTCAGTATACTGCCATGATTATTTCCAGGATAATTTAAAGCATTTTTATGATCGATACCACCTAAACCAATATCACCATTTGAAATAAGTATGCCTCCAAATTCAAACCCGTGATCAGGATAATCAGAAATCGCATAGCATAATTCATCGTTATTGATAGATGAATAAACAAAATAATACTTATTATTAATTTTTCGCATTGAAGATGCTTCAAAAAATTCATGGCCAACGAAGGAAGTTCCTTCACTATTGAAAATTGTAGGTATACCTAAAAATTTTACATTTTTAACAGTCACCATGTCGTCATTGAGCTCAGCTACGATTGGACCAAGTTTGGAAAATGGAGCACCATGCGTTAATATTTTTGGAAATGATTTGGGACAAAAACCTGAATATAAATATATTTTATCATCAACAAAAATTGCCGGATCAAATTGAAAAATATCATCTTTTTTCTTACCAAGCAATTTTCCGTCATCATGTTTAATATATCCAATAAATTCATATTTTCCTGCTGGCTTATCACAAGAAGCTACCGATATAAGTCCATTTCCACCACAAAAATAGTATAAATAATATCTATTATCTTTTCCTTTTGCTACATCCGGTGCACCTAATCCGCAAAAAAGCGAAAACCTTTTACCATTAGGATCTTGTTTTCTCTTATAGATTATCCCCTCATACTTCCAAGACGATAAATCATTAACATCTGCACTATAACAAACATAGTCACCTAAGCAAAAAGTGCGGCCATTATAGATATCATGGCTACCATACATATATATTCTGCCATCAAATATATGAACTTCTGGATCTGGCAAAAATTCAGTTTGCGGTAAAATTGGATTGCTAATCTGATTCATTTAGTACCTCAAGAAATTTTTCAATAAGTTGTTCGAGTTCTGAATAATCGCTTTCACTTATGCCAATTTTTTCAATGCTCTCAGGAATTTGATAATAACATTTCTTCACATAATGAAGCAAAACTTCAGCTATTACTTCAGATGTAAAACCATTATCAAATAATGAAAAAGGGTAATTAACTGTTTCTAACTGAGATAAAAGCTCTTTAGTATTATTAATAAGAGAAATATCTTCAGTCAAAGAATCTAAATATTTTATTGCAGCAATGTACCCTTTTTTATCAAAGGGGAGTTTTTGATTTGCTGGATTAAAAACAAAATTTTTATTATCCTTTACAACATTAAATTTTTGCGAAATCTGTTGTTCTACGAGAATTATTAATAATAAAACCTTAATTTGATAAGAATGATTCTCAATTAAAAATTTTTTAATATACGGCAAATAATTACGGGCATTGAGGGATGAAAGATATTTAATTGCAGCTAGGTTTGCAACCTTATCTGAACTTTGTAAATCATTAATCATCTCTTCTTCACTATATTCGCGATGTTTCTTTAGGCGAGAATTAATCTCATCATAAAGATCTTTTAAATAAAAATAGGTATTTGCATCACCATAATCGCTATTAAGATATTGTTCACAGAGTTGTTTTGCTCTTTGATAGTCATCGCGATAAAGATAATAATTTAGATGATGATGAATAAACTTATCTGCAGAATAAGATAATAATTTATCTTTATTCAATTTAAAAAAATCATCTAAATCTTTAGAATCTCCATACTTGACTATTAAATCAAAATAAGAAAAAAGCACCTCTGGATCATCAGAGTGTGCTAATTGTTTTTTTTCATCTAAAATTTTATTTTTCATAAATCTATTTTGTTAGAAATATGATATTTTTTCAACAACTTTTGGACTAGTTTTAGGTTTGGTTTACGAATTGATAAATCATGGCAGTCAGAAGCTACAAAATCAACGAACCCATTTTGCATCATTGTAATCGCTCTTTTATAAACTTCTTTTCCAAAATCTTTTAGAAGAGATGATGTATTAATTTGCACTAATATACCACAAGATTTAATTTCATTAATGTCATCGATAGTTAAATATAAATATCTTTCTGGATGGGCTAATATAACATTATATCCTTTAGTAACCATCATATATAATTTATCAACAATTCTATAATGTGGAGAATGAAACGGAAATTCTACTAGCAGATACTTTGAATTAGCCAAAGTGAAAACATCATTTCCATTTAAAATTCTTTGATACAAATTTTCATTATACAAGATTTCAGCTCCTAAATATGTTTTCAAAGGCAAATCAGGACAATTAGAAATCAACAAATGGTATTGCGCTTTTATTTTTTCTTTTTTTTCTTCAAATTTTGAGTCGTACAAAAAATGAGGTGTGAACATTACCTGTTCAACGCCATTTTGAACTTCTAGTTCTAACATTTTAATCGACATCTCTAACGATTTAGAGCCATCGTCGACTTGTGGAATTATGTGCGTATGTAAATCAATCATTTGCTTTTGCCGTAGCCATAAGAATAGTAATTATATCCATAAGCCTTCTTATCATGTTTTTTAACATGCGTAAGGACAACACCGGCAATATCCACATCGGCATTTCTTAAACGGCTTATAGTCTCATTAAATTCATTCTTTTTTGTGACTCCAGAATAGCAAACTACAATATATTGATCGATAGTTCCAGAAACAGACACCATATCAGATGCCGCTAAAACTGGAGGAGTATCAACAAAAATATAATCATATTTGTTTTTAACAATTTCAAAAAGAGAATTTAACTTTTGAGATTGCAAAACCTTATTAGGATAAGGCGTATGAGTTCCCGCGGTAATTATGTCAAGATTGTTAATTTTTGTATGATGAATAGCTGTTTCCAAATCACATTTTTCGAAGCAATAGTCAGTAATACCGTTCGAATTCGGAATCTTGAAAAAATAATGAATAGTAGGTCTTCTTAAATCCAAATCGATAATTAAAACTTTATTATCAGAATTTGCATATACCTGTGCCAAATTGACACATGTTGATGATTTTCCTTCTCCAGGAGCAGTTGAAGTCACTGCAAAAAATTTTTTCTTTTGGTCGACTGAAGCAAAATCAAGATTAATTTGAATATCTGCGTAATTTTGATAAGCATGCGTATCAGGAGATACTAAAACTTCTCTACGATTCATTTTTGCTTTTTTCTTTTTAAATAAATTACTTAGCATGCTTTTCACCTCCGATATCTTCTTTTTCATCTAATAAATCAGGGATGATTCCAATGACCTTTAGCTTATATTTGTCTTCAATATATTTTGGCGAATTAACAGTATTATCCAATGCCTCTCTAACAAAGGCATAAATAACTCCAATAACAAGTCCACCAACTATACCAACTAAGCCAAATAATGTTTTACTCGCGCTTACTTCTTCACATTCACAGGTTGTTCCGTCCCCAAAGGTAGGTCCCTGTGAAGCAATAGTAATCATGTCTTTAAACATTGTGAATCTAGAATCGCTTGAGGAAATATCTTGGGCAGCAATAATTAAATTTTCTAAAACAATTCTTGAAACATTTTCCGCACCAGATGTATAAGAAATAACAATACAGACAGTAGTATCAGTTGAGGTTGAAGTACCAATATTTTTAATAATCTCAAGATAATCTAATTCCGTACCTGGTAATAGATTTTTTTCTTCAATCAAGCTAACAGTTTCTTTAGCAACAGCAGAATCAGTGATGAAATCTTTAAAAGTATCAATAATTCGTAAAGATTCAACAATCTGATCTGATGGATCAGTAGAATCACCACCGATATTATTTAAGAGATAAACTCTTTGTGTAGCCTCATACGAAGGCTTCAAAATGAACGTTGTTCCGATGCCAACAGCAAAACCAGCGACAATAAATATTATTAAAGCAATCAAATGTACCCTTAAAATATGAAAGATATCCATTAACGATAATCCTTCTTCTTGGGTTTGGATGTTTTCGTTTTCCATATTGCTCCTTTCCTTTTCTATTTTAGTATAACCATATCACTAGATACTTGCAAGAACGCAATATCGTATTAAAAAAATAATTTTACCTGATTTTTATATCGTTTTTGTTGTTTGCATTGCACTAATATTTTGATAATATGGCATTATCACCAAATTTGTTAAATTATTTAATATATATTTTGCCAAGGTAAGCTATTATTAAATATTAGTTTTCTTTTTACCGCCTTTAATCAATAAAACAATCACATAGCATAATTATTAAATTTGAGCAATCCGTATTTCTTCTTTCCTCTTCTAAAAACAAGATAAATTCCATCAATAGCGTCTTCTTTGGTTAAAGTTTTATCAAGCGAAGTAATTTTATCGCCATTTACTGTAATAGCCCCACCTTGAATAAATTCCCTTGCTTCACGTTTACTAGAAGCGAGTTTAGAAGTGATTAACGCATCAACAATATTAGTATTTTCCTCTATCGTTCCTTGCATGAGATCTTTAAATCCCATTTCAATTTCTTCACCTTTCAAGGTTTTGATGTCACCATTGAATAAAGCATTGGTAATTTTTACTGCCTGTTGATATTTTTCTTCCCCATGAACATACTTAGTAACTTCTTCCGCCAAACGCTTTTGAGCTAAACGTAAATGCGGTGCTGATAAAAATTCTTTTTCAATCTCAGCAATTTCTTCTAATGAAAGAAAAGTAAATTGTTTTAAGCGCATAATGACTTCGTTATCAGGTGTATTAATCCAAAATTGATAAAATTCATATGGTGAAGTTTTTTTACTATCGAGCCAGACTGATTTACCATCCTCGCTCTTTCCAAATTTAGTTCCATCACTCTTTAAGATAAGCGGTATTGTTAATCCATACGCTTTTGCTTGGAAACCATGTTTTTTTCTAATTAACTCAAGACCTGAAGTGATATTTCCCCATTGATCTTGTCCACCGATTTGCATTTGGCAGTTACATGCATCATAAAGATGATTCCAGTCAAGCGCTTGTAAAATTTGATAAGAAAATTCAGTATAAGATATGCCGCTTTCTAATCTAGATTTAACAGTGTCTTTATTAATCATATAATTAACATTGAATTCTTTACCATAATCGCGTAAGAACGAAATTAAATCGATTTTACTAATCCAGTCAAAATTATTAACGACTGTATCAAAATGAAAAATATCTTTAACTTGTCTTGCTAAAGCTTCAGCATTGTGAAGAGTTGTTTCAAGTGTTAACATTTTTCTTTCACCTTGCATTTTAGGATCGCCAATTAATCCAGTTGCACCTCCGATAAGTAAAACCGGGTGATGGCCATGCTCAAGCAACCTCTTAGCAACTAAAAAAGTACAAAGGTGTCCGACATGTAAACTATCGCCGGTCGGATCGGCACCTAAATAAAATGTTACTTTATTATTTTCTAAAAAATCACCAATATCTTCATCAGTCGCTTGGAAAAATAAATTTCTGCTTTTTAATTCATCGAGTATTCTCATAATTAATTCCTCATTCTAACTATCATTTAAAAATATACTATATAACTATTTTTCATTCAACTTTTAAAGCGCTCATTACCAATTCATTATTTGTTTTTATTTGTGATTTAAGCGAAGAAAATCATTGTATAAATATTTAATAATCATTAATATTATTTAGAGGTGATAAATTATGTATGCAAAAAACATTTTATTAGATGCTTCTGATAAGAAGTTAAAAGAGATTTCTGCTTTTGCTGAAGATTACAAATCTTTTATTAGTACAGCAAAAACCGAAAGAGAATGCGTCAAAGAAGCTGAAATTCTTGCTTTAAAGCATGGTTTCAAAAATCTTGACGATGTAATTAAATTTCAACAAGGTTTAAAACCAGGCGATAAAGTTTATCAAATTAACCGCCATAAAAATATTGTTCTTTATCACATCGGCAAGAAAGATCTTACTGATGGCATTAGAATCTTAGGAGCTCATATCGACTCTCCTAGACTTGATATCAAGCAAAACCCACTTTATCAAAAAGATGATTTTGCTCTTCTTGATACCCATTACTATGGTGGAGTCAAAAAATATCAATGGGTTACCATTCCACTTGCTTTACATGGTGTATTTTGCAAGAAGGATGGTTCAACTGTTAGTTTCGCTATTGGTGAAAAAGAAGATGATCCAGTCTTCGGTATTTCTGATTTATTAATTCACTTAGCAGCTGATCAAATGAAGAAAACTGCAGCGACAGTTATCGAAGGAGAAAAGCTCGATGTCACGCTCGGATCAACACCTTTAAAAGGCGAAAGTGAAAACGCTGTTAAAGCAAACATTTTAAAGCTTCTTAAAGATGCTTATCAAGTTGAAGAAGAAGATTTCCTTTCAGCAGAAATTGAAGTAGTTCCTGCTGGTAAAGCTAGAGACTATGGTCTAGATAGAAGTATGATTGCTGGATATGGACATGATGACCGCGTCTGCGCATATACTTCATTAAGAGCTATTCTTGATGAAAAAGAAATTCCTGAAGAAACAACCTGCTGCATTCTTGTTGATAAAGAAGAAATCGGATCAGTCGGGGCAACCGGAGCTCAATCTAAATTCTTTGAAGATTCCATTGCCGAATTACTCACAATTACCGATCATCCTTCCTATGTTGATTTAAAGAGAACATTAACTAATTCTAAGATGTTATCAAGCGATGTCTCAGCTGGATTTGATCCATTATTCCCAGAAGTCAATGAACCAAAGAACTCTGCTTACTTCAATCATGGTATCGTATTTAACAAATACACCGGTTCCCGTGGAAAATCTGGTTCAAACGATGCTTCAGGTGAATACTTTGCTTATATTAGAAAAGTAATGGATGAAAACAATATCTATTTCCAAACCGCCGAACTCGGAAAAGTTGATCAAGGCGGCGGAGGAACTATTGCTTATATCTTAGGCAATTACAATATGAATGTTGTTGATGCCGGAATTGCTGTCTTCAACATGCACGCGCCTATGGAAATTGTTTCAAAAGCTGATGTATATGAAACATATTTAGCTTATAAGGCCTTCTTATCAAGTAAGTAAAATTTATTTAATCCCGGATAATCCGGGATTTTTTATACTCATTTTTCATGAAATTATTTATAATTAATCTATGAATTTTATTATTTATATTTCTCCGGCAAAAAAGATGAAAGATTATGATTATTACCCTTATGACAATCATTTATTTTTCAATAGAGAAAAGATCTCGCTTGAAAAATATCTTTTAAGTTTAAATACTTCTGAGCTAAAAATTATATATAAGGCATCCGATAAGATTGTTGATGAAAATTATCAATTACTGCATCAAGGTGTAAAGATTCTTTCACCGGCTATTTTTGCATATGATGGAATTCAATTTCAAAGTTTATCACCAAATGCTTTAAGCCAAGATGAACTTAATTATTTGCAAAAGCATCTTTTTATTATCTCAGGATACTATGGACTGTTAAAACCTTTAGATGGTGTCTCTCCGTATAGATTAGAAATGCAAAGCAAAATAAATTATCTTTCATATAAAAATCTTTATGATTTTTGGAGTAATAAACTTTTTAATCTTCTTAAAACTGAAAGCCATATTTTTATAAATCTTGCCTCTGATGAATATAATAAAGCTATTTCGCTTCATAAAACTAGTGATGTTAACATTATTAATATTCGATTTTACCAAAGAAAAAACGATAAGTTAGTCATGCAGTCGACAGAGATAAAGGCTTCTCGCGGAGATTTTTTACGATTTCTTGCAGAAAATAGAATTGAAAATATTGAAGATATGCAAAAATACAATCGCCGAAACTATAAATATTCTAAAGAATTATCAGATACAAATAACCTTGTCTTTGTAAAATAAAAAGATGCATCTAATTTAGATGCATCTTGTTCTTTAATTATTTGTTTTTGATTAGAGACGTTTCTTTTGTTCTTCAATCATTCTATCAATTTCTTCTTCAGAGAGATTATCTTCTTTCTTATCTCTTAAGATAGCATTAAGGATAATACCGAGAATCATTGATAATGCTGTCGAAGTGAATGTTGCAGTTGAATCGCCGAGAGTGAAGGAAATAGTTAATCCACCAATACCTACAACAAGAATGACAGAAGCGATAATTATATTGTTAGTGCGGTCGAAGTTAATTTTTTCATTGATTAACATCTTAACACCAGATGAAGCGATGAAGCCATAAAGAATTAAGCTAACACCACCAGTAATGCACTTAGGCATTGTTTCAAGAACAGCGGTTAACGGACCGACAAAGCCGAATAAAATTGTTAAGATACATGCTAAGAAGATAACGCCAACTGAAGCGATTCTAGTAACACCGACGACTGCGACATTTTCACCATAAGTTGTATTTGCAGCACCGCATAAGACACCAGAAACTGCTGTTGCAACACCATCACCGATTAAGGTTCTAGTGATACCTGGTTCGCCATTGAGTAAATCTCTTCCGATGATATTACCGACGTTTTTGTGGTCACCGATATGTTCGCAAATTGTAACGAGTGATACTGGAGCAAAGATGATGAAGACTGATCCGAGCATCATTGGAGTAAATTGAACTTCTTGATTGATAGCGTTAAGGAACATAAAGTCGACATTGATATATGATTTCCAGCTTGTCCAATCCAGAGAAGTTAATGGAGTAAGGTCAACGATTTGAAGTGCTGAAACACCAGCTGCTCTACCGATTAAAGTAAGAATTAATGAGAGTACGTAAGCTGAACCCATACCGATAACAAACGGGATTAAAGAAACCATTTTCTTACCGAAGTGAGAGCAGATAGCAGTGATAAACATTGCTACTAAACCCATTAATAATGACATATATTGTGAGCCACCAGCGACATCGACTGTATTCATATTAGCAACTGCTGATGTAGCTAAACCTAAGCCGATAACCATGATGACTGGTCCGATAACTACTGGAGGTAATAACTTATTAAGCCATTTTGTACCGAACTTTTTAATTAATAATGCGACGACGACATAGATAATTCCTACAAGAATCATACCTAAGATGACTGCGAGGAAGTTTCTGTTCATATTACCAGGTGTGGTAATAAACTGTAAACCTTCTTGGCTGACGCCAATACCGAGTGCCGCTATCATTGCTGAAATATATGCAAATGATGATGCCAAGAAAACCGGGCTCTTACCTTTTGTTGCGATAATGTAAATGATAGTACCAACACCAGCACTGATCAAGGTAGGTCCGATAGCCAATCCGGTCTGCCATGCAACAGTGATACATGCGACAAGCATCGCAAAGATGTGTTGGAATGCGAATAAAATCCAGCTTCTAATCTTCTTAGGATTTTCATTCACGTCAAGAATTAATTTCTGTGCCATGTTTTTTTCTCCCTTTCAAATTCTCAAAAAAAAACTTGTCCCTAAAGACAAGTATTTCATGAGATAACAAATAATAAAAACTTTGAGCGTAAGATAAATTTGGCTGTGTTCGTCGCTAAATGCTTCATAAATCTTCCCTCGAAATTTCTATCTTGCTTATTATAGCATGCCAAAGTTTCTTGTAAAGAAGATTTTTAATTTTTTTATTTATTATAGATTAGTATAAATTTAGTAATTACCCGAATCTACTAAAGAATGGGTAGCGTAATTTAAATGGTCACCGCAACGCTCAAGATTAGCAATTAATGAAATAAAAACGCTATTACTCTTCGGTGAACACTTTCCTTCTTCAAGGCGTTTAATATGATCATTAATCAAAGTTCTCCGGAACTTATCAATTACTTCCTCACGTTTATCAACCTCTTCAATCAGTGAAGGATCACGATTTTCATAAATTGAACGATAACTAGAAAATTGTTTATTTAGCAAATCAGAAAATTCATCAAGTGATTGATAAACTTTTTCCGAGAATGCCAAATCTTCATTAACTTCCTTATCAGTGTATTTATAAATATTGTCGGCAATATCAGCAATTCTTGTGAAGTCTATTAATATATGGTGTAGTTTAGAAACAGAAGCCTCATCAGTAGAGGAAACGTCCTGTGATGATATCTTTATTAAGTAATTTAAAATTTCATCATTAAGTCGATAAATATATTCTAAACTCTTACGTTTATTCTGCGTATCATCACTATCGCGGTTTTTAAACGTTACAAGAGCATCAGTAATTTTATCCATCGCTACAGACCCAAGTTTTAGTGTTTCTTTATACGCTTGATCAATAGCAATTGCCGGTGTATGAAGAAAGCGTTCATCAAGATATGTAACAATTTTTTCTTCTTTCTTATCAGGTATGATAATAGTTGATAGTTTAACGAAAAGATTAATGATTGGTAAGAAAAGCAATGTACATACTAAATTAAAGAATGTGTGGAACATCGCAATTTGCGTCGTTGCCTGCGGGAATAACCTAACAAAGACATATTCATTAAAATTAGGTATACAAATAAGAATTATAAAGAAAATAATTGATCCAAAAACGTTGAACATCAAGTGAATAATTGATGCTCTTTTAGCATTATTATTCGCACCAATAGAACTTAATAACGCTGTTACACAAGTACCGATATTAGTTCCTAAAATAACATAAAGAACCGAATTTCCGCCATTTCCAATCATGATTCCTGCAGCAGCCATTGAAATAATAATCGTGGTAACAGCAGAAGAAGATTGCAAAACAGCAGTTAAAGCTAAACCGATAAGCAAAAGCAAAAACGGATTAGAAATAGATGTCAAAGCATTCATAAACACAGCCGACTCTTTAAATTGGTTCATCGATCCCGACATTAAATCCAGAGAAACGAATATCAATCCAAGTCCGGCTAAAGCTAAGCAAATTTGTTTGCTTTTTTCCTTTTTAGCTAGCATATTGCCAAATACGCCAATAAATGCAAGCAAATAGAACCAAATTGAGATATTAAATGAATTCAAAGCAACGATTTGAGCAGTAATAGTCGTTCCAATATTTGCTCCCATAATTAAAGCTGTCGCTTGGAAAAGAGTCATGACACCAGCATTAACGAATCCAACAATCATAACCGTAGTTGCTGAAGAAGACTGAATCAACATTGTGACTAAACAGCCGATACCAACTCCAACAAAACGGTTTTTGCCAGTTTTATTAAATAATTTTTTTAAGCCTGTATTAGCTAATTTTTCTATGCTTTCTGAGAGAATTTTAAAGGCTATCAGTAAGGCACCTAACCCTCCTAATAACTGCAAGATAGCGGTAATATAGTCCATATAAAACTCCTTATAGATGTTTTTACATGGATTATTTTACATTTTTTTATGAATAAATCAAAGGCTAGAGTTTTTTTTTATGAATAAATCAAAGGCTAGAGTTTTATTAAGATATTTTATTTATGGTAATCTCTACTCCATTTTCATCCATCGCACCAATTTCAATTGTGTATGGAATATCTGTTCCATCATTAAATGCGTCTTGATTCATAAAATAATTTCTTAAAGAAATTTCATTTTCAGCAGAAACGTAATCAAATGTAAGTATGTCACCAGTTTGGAATAATGTATCATCAGGATTAACAGAAGCTTGACCGCGCATACCTTTAGATAAAGTATTATTTCCTCCGCGGTCAATTAAAGATAGATAACGAATTTGATTTTTTTGACCGATTGGTAAATATGAATATGAAGGAGTATTGCTAGCACCAATTGTAGTAACTACCAATGGATCTGTCGAGAATGAATCAGTATAACCAGCATATCTAACATAAGACCCAGAAACTTCTAAATTAATTAATCTGGCATCAACATGATAAACTCTCACGCCGCTTTGGCTATAGCATTGATATCCATCATAAGCATGCTGACTATCAACTTCATTTAATCCAGTAGGTGTATAATATTCTAAGAGAAGATATTCATCAAAAATTGAATTTGAATAATTATCTTTTATCAATATACATTCAGGTGAGCTACTTGATGGCTTCAAAGTAATTTTAGCATCACCAGTTACGACATATGGTTCAGCCCATCCAAATGCAAGTTTAGAATAAATATTATGATCACCAACATTTGCACCTTGCATTTCTAATAATCCGGCACAGTCCCATGTATACGAATAATCATAATAATCATCTAAACCCATTAAGTGTCCAGATTCATGGATTGGTGTATGAGCGTCAATATACTCACTGCGATATCCATCATTATAGCCATTGAGTAAGAAATCATAACTAATCCACATATAGTTATTAATTTTTAAACTGCTTGTTTGTTCATAGGAATAACATGAACACCAAGCCCAAAAGGCTTGACCGTCATACTTGTTAGAGTAAATGAAGATAATATTATCGATATAGCCATCGCCATCTACATCATAATCAGTAAGATTACTGACATCATTATTGCTAATATATTCACTAATCAAGGTATCAGAAGAATTATCGCCCTGACGAGAAATATAGTTTATTGTCGAAGAAGATTTATAAACTTCGCCAACTTCTCCAGTAATATGTAATTTTCCATAACTAGCTTTCTCAAAATAAGAACTTACTGACTCATACTTAGTCTCTTCCGCCGCCCCAAAGAAAGCTGTATCAATATTATCTAACATAGTTTGAGTGAATTCTGGGCCATCTGCTAACTGAACTGGAACAATATAAAATTTATTGGTTCCGATGGAAGAAGAAGTTTTCCAATTACCATAAATAGCTGTATCGACATTTTGACGTAATGTACCAGTAATGTTATCAGCCAAATAATAATTATCATATGAGTTCTCTGATGTTTGGCTATTTTCCGAAGTAACTTCTGAACTAATAGATGATTGGGAACTTGAATTAGATGATATATTAGAAGAACTATTTGCTACGCTAGAAGTTCCTCCGCAAGCAGTTAATAATAAAATAGTTGCTATAATTAATAATGATCCTTTTTTCATAAAACCTCCTACATCATTGGAGCAATAATACTCAATATATCTTTTATTAGTCTATTAAACAAAGGTTGATGAGCTTTTTCAAGAGAAATCTGTTCACTCTCTGTTTTAACAATTGTTAAGAAGTCATTTCGCATATCAAGTATGCATTTTTCTTTATAAAGCCAGACTCCGCACTCAAAATGATGGACAAACGAACGATAGTCAAGATTGATTGTTCCAATCGCAGCAATATCATCATCAGCAACAACCATCTTTGCATGAACAAATCCCGGAGTATATTCATATATTCCCACACCATTAGCGATTAAATCCTCATAATTAGACTTTGTAAGTATATTAATTAATTTTTTATCTGGAATATGCGGTAATAATATTTTAACATCGACTCCACGTTTAACCGCATTTTTTAAAGCCGCTAAAAAATCATAGTCAACAATCAAATAAGGAGTAATTATATAAACGTATTTCTTGGCTTGATTTATGATAGTAGAGTAAACGGTTTGACCGATATAATCATCATATGCTGGACGCGGACCATCACCGTATGGAGCAACAAAACCAGAACTTTCATATTTAGGATGATTATAGAGAAGATAATCTGAAATTTTTAGTTTTTTTAAAGAATTAGGATTATATAGCTGAATAAACATCCAAATCAATGAATCGACGCATTGACCACGCATAATAACCGCATTATCTTTCCATTTTCCATATGGATGCGTCACATTAATGTATTCGTCAGCGAGATTAATTCCGCCAATATATCCAACATCACCATCAATTACACATATTTTACGGTGATCGCGATTATTATGAATAGGACTTACAAATGCCTTGAAAGGTGAAAATTTGCAGGCATTAATACCATCATTACGCATTTTATAAAAGTAATCATTGCTAACTTTCCCAATAGACCCGACATCATCATACATAAAATGTACTTCGACACCTTCCTTAGCTTTTTGTTTAAGAATATCATAAATGGTATTCCACATTTTTCCTTCTTCAATAATAAAATATTCCATTAAAATATATCTTTTGGCTTTCTTTAACTCTTCGACAAGCGATGCAAAAAAGTCTTCACCCATTGGTAAATATTTAACCGAGCAATTTTCATATGTAGGTAAATATGATGTTTGTTCAATATACATAGCTTGACCATATGCTTGAGGTGAAATTTGATATAACTTGGTCATTGTTTCGCTTTCCTGCTGGCAAAACATTCTTAACTCAGCATGAACTTCGTCTAATTTTTTTCTATTTTTCTTTGATAATCCCACATTTCCAAAAATTCCATAAACTGTTACGCCCACGATCGGCGCTAAACAGACAATAATCAAATATGGAAGTTTAAAAGACGCAGGTAAATTACGATTAACGATAGCAAAAAAAGTAACGACTCCAAGTGCAATAACTAACAGATTAATCCAGGGAAATTCATACACCAGGTAGTAATTTATCACAACTAACAATGCTACTTGTAAAATGATTGCTAATGCTACAATAGCAAAACGTGAAAAGAATAATTTAAAAAACTTTTTCATAGTACCTCTTTACTAATCATTATATAAAATTAGATGAAAAAAAATAAATACAAAGAAAAAAAATCAAGGCAATTATACTCCTTGATATTTTTCTGCTAAGAAATAGCTACATCAATATAACCCTTCACTTGCTTTTAGGATAATGTAAAAGCCTAGTATTGTCAATACAAGTTGTCTCTTGAATAGTCTGTTTTGGAACAATTATGCCAAAATTGTCGCTTTTTTTATTAAAAATATAATTATTAACTATATTAGATAATTTATCCTTTATGCCAATTATATGTTTATCAAAGTTTTCTAAAAAATAGTTTGTAGTAAAATAAGATTTTTATATTTTGATTATTTTTCAATATATAAAATTCAAATTTTACATAAAATTATGGACTATAGATTATTAATATGATAACGCGAAAAGTCAAAAGCAATGAGAATTTAATGACTTATAAACATTTATTAACACTTATTCCATTGTCATTGGCGGTGATATCTGGAGTTCAAGTTCAAAACGATACTCAGTCTGAACTTAAAATAACATTTACTGATGGAAGTGATGCATCTAGCCACTATGAGCAAAACTCAATTAGCAATTCAATAATTGAAACAAATATTATCGACTCAGGAGATTATTTAATTGAAGGAACTGGATCCTTTGTTAGAGAAAAAATTAATATTGGTCCTAATTTTAATGGTTCTGTCTTTAATCCATATTTCCTTTCTATCTCTTGAAGTGGTACATTTTCTTCTAAATGCATCTTTACGTACCGCAGCTTTTCTTTTAATGTATATTTCATAACAAAAACCCCCATTTCTATCATACCCTAATGGGCAAAGAAATGGGGGAAGTTTCATTCTTTATGGTGACCCGAGAGGGATTCGAACCCCCGGCCTACGGCTTAGAAGGCAGTTGCTCTATCCACTGAGCTATCGGGCCAAGCGCATATAATAATATCATTTATACGATAAAATGCAAGAGGTTTTATTAAAATATTTTAATATTTTTTATTTTCTTATTTATACAAATTAATTGATTATAAATTACTTTTCCGAGTCATCTAACTGCTCTCTATTAAGTTTATCTTTAATAGCTTTTGCCATGGTTAAAGGAACGATTTGATTTAATTCCTCTAAGGATGCTTCTTCCAGCTGTTCAAGTGATGGGTAGGCTTTATTTAACATTTCTTTTCTTCTTTCACCAATTCCGGCAATATCATCAAAGAAAGATTTGGTAACCTGCTTTCCGCGTTTAAAACGGTGGAACGTAATCGCGTAACGGTGAACTTCGTCTTGCATTCTAACCAATAACAAAAAGAGTTTATCTTGGCTAGATAGAGGAATAGCTTTATTTTCTGTTAAAAGCATAGAAGTATGGTGATGGTTATCTTTAGCTAAACCTGCTAAAGGAATCTCGACATTAGCATCGCTAAGAGCTTGTTTAGCTACGTTTATTTGATTATGCCCTCCATCGACAATAATTAAATCTGGTAATTTGGCATTTTCTTTTTTTAAACGAGAATATCTTCTTAATATTACTTCATACATGCTTTTAAGATCATCTTTACCATCAGAAAAGGAAATATTGTATTTTCGATACATTGAAGGGCATTTCTCACCATTTATAAAAACAACCATTGCTCCGATTGGTTCACTGCCTTGGAGATGAGAATTATCAAACAATTCAATCCTTAAAGGCGTTTTAATTTCTAATAACTGCCCTAATCTTTCTAATAAAGCGAGATTATCATCTTCTAAGCGCGCGGATAAGAAATGCTCATCTAATCCGTTTTTAGCGTTTTCTAAAGCAATTAATAAAAAATCTTTTTTCTTACCCCGAGAAGGAAAGACAACCTTCTTATCTAAAGCTTCGGATAAGCTAGCGACAAGTTCGTCATTACCGACAATTATTTCTTTTGGTAAATCATGTTTTTGATAATATTGGAAGATTAATGATTCCGTTTGCTCAAGATTATCATCTTCTTCTTTTTCTAAAACGAAAACATTTTTACCTAATAATAATCCGTTGCGGTATGTCATAACGCATAAAGAAAAATATCCTTCACGCGAAGAAGTAGCGATTACATCATAAGATTCTTTATTATTTAAAGTGATAGCCTGTTTTTCTTGAACATGTTTAATAGCTTCTAAAGTTTCCTTGTATTCTTGAGCTTTTTCAAAATTAAGTTCTTCCGCGGCCTTTTTCATATCATTTTCAACTTTTAGGCGTAAAGAGTTATCTTCACCCGTCATAAAGCTACGTATTTCTTCAACCATTTTATGATATTCATCACCGAGATTTTTATTAACGCATGGGCCTAGGCATTGATGAAGATGATAGTATAAGCATGGCGAAGAAGGAATATGATTACATTTTCTTAACGGAAAAACTTTATTTAACAAATCGATAATTTTATAAGCTGCCGATGTTGTTGTATACGGTCCAAAATAATAATGATCTTTATCATTTGGTTTATAGGCGATTTTCAAAAGAGGTTCTTTTTCTTTGGAAAGAGAAATATATGGATAAGTCTTTCCGTCTTTTAACAAGATATTATATTTAGGATAGTATTTTCTAATTAAGTTTAATTCTAACAATAAAGCTTCTTTCTCTGAATTAATTTGAATGGTATCAAAATCGATAATTTCATTAACCATTCTTCTGACTTTGCCAATTTGCGGACGATAAAAATATTGTTTAACGCGTTTAATTAACGATTTAGCTTTGCCAACATAAATAACATCGTTAGCGGCATTTTTCATTATATAAACGCCTGGAACATCTTTTAATAATTCAATTTTTACTTTGAGCAGATCATTCATTTCAGCGTCACCACCGTCGCGCCGACGCCGCCTTCACCCATCCCGCCGAGCCTAAAAGAAGCGACATACGGACTCTTTTTAAGATATTCGTGGATTCCTTGACGCAGTTTTCCGGTCCCAGCTCCGTGAATAATTCTTACTTCGTGATAATGGACTGAAACAGCATCATCAAGATATTTGCTAACAATTGGCAAAGCTTCTCTAACTGTTAATCCGATAACATTGCATTCAGTTGAGACTTGTTTCATATGCGCGACATAATCATATGTCTTAACCACGTTCTTAGGCTTTTTCGGTTTTAAAACTTTTCTAACTTTATTTTTATTTATTTCGACATTCATGCCCATTTCAGTCAAAATAGTAGCTTTATCGCGTTTTAAAGATATTACTTTACCCCTTACCTTGGAATCGATTAATTCAACTTCATCACCAATATTAACTTCACCATCAGCGATATCTTCATCTTCCTCATCGGTTGCTAATTTATCACTAATTTTCTTTTTAGCAGAAATTACTTGATGAAGTTTAACATCATTCATCTTTTTAAATTCATTAAAAATATCATCAATTTCGTCTTGAGCTTTTGCAACAATCTTTTGCTTTTCTTCTTCAGCCTGATCAAGTATCTGCTGATGGAGATGTTTATTTTTTTCAATCTCTTGCGTTAAAACTTTTTCTTGTTCTTTTAATTTATTTGATTGCTCTTTTAATTGAGCTTTGATTAATTCATTTTCGCGAATTTTAGCGTTCAAGTCTTCAAGCATCAATTCTTCAGAAGTTGATTTCTTTTCTTTAATATATTCTTTTGCACGACAAATAACTTCATTAGGCAATCCTAAACGCGAAGCGACTTCAACGCCGAAAGATGATGATGCAGCATGAAGTAAAAGCTTATAGGTCGGTGAAAGATTATCTTCATCAAAAACCATCGATGCGCATAAGATTTGATTATTTTCTAAAGCGTAATTTTTAACTCCTTCATAGTGAGATGAAATAAAGGAAAAGCAATTGACTTTCAAAAGATAATCAATGGCACCTAAAGCTAATGCTTCTCCGTCAAGAGGCGAAGTGCCCGAGCCTAATTCATCAATAATAACTAACGAAGTATCATCGGCATGTTCAAGAATATCTCGCAAATTAACCATGTGCGATGAGAAAGTTGAAAGGTTATCAATCAAAGATTGATTATCGCCAATATCACCATATATATAATCAAAATATGGTAAGTAAGCATCCTCTTCGCATGGTAAAGCTAATCCCGATTGATGCATAATTACCAGTAATCCAAGTAATTTTAAAGCAACAGTTTTACCTCCGGCATTTGGTCCTGTAATAATCATCATTCTTTCTTTGTCCATAACAAAATCGTTTCTGACGACCTTGCTTAAATCAATTAATGGATGAGCTGCATTCATTAAGCGAATTTTCCTTTCTGAAGAAATATTAGCTACATTTCCGTGATAAGAAATAGCATAACTAGCCTTGGCAAAATTAAAATCGAGTAATGAAACAAGTGAATTATCTTTTCTTAAAGCATCAAGATTACTTTTAGCATCGCTTGATAAGTCTTTTAAAATATTTTCTATTTCAATGCGTTCTTCTTCTCTTAAAGTTGATAAGTTATTGTAAACCTCAAGCAGTTCCTGAGGTTCGATGAAGAAAGTATTTCCGCTATCAGAGGAAGCTAAAACGATTCCGTTAATCCGGTTTTTAAACGTCGATTTAACCATTAAAGTATAAACACCATTTTTTAAAGACGGCCGATAATCGCTTAAGTAAAGGCGATATTTTTCAATTAATGAGTTCATCAAAGAAGAGATTCCATTTTCTAATCTCTCTTTTTTGCTTCTAATTTGCATTAACTTACTCGAAGCCGTTGATAAAATTTCTTGTTCCGGTGAAACTACTCGGTCAATTTTAGCTTTTAGTGAAGTTAATGAATCCAAAGAAGAAATTAATTCATCGAGATGCGGATAAGAATCTCTTTCCTTAAATTCCGCTTTTAACAGTTTAATATTTTCAAGCAAATAACTAATTGAAGCAAAAAAACTAATATTACCTATTCCGCCTTTATGGATATTAATTAACGAAGGCAATAAATTTGGATGATTATAAATTACAAGTCTAGAATATTTATAGTTATAAGCAAGTGACTCCCTTAACAAAACTAGATTATCTTGTAATTCATCTTGATCTTCAATAATCGATAAGTTATCGACATAAGAACGCGCAAGTTCACAATTAGCGTATTTTTTTAAACGTTCTTTAATAAGATTAAATTCAAAAGTTTGATAAATGTCTTTCATACAACTGAAATTATAAATTCTTTCTATTTTTTTGTAAATTGTTAAAATCTGATTTTCAATTTGATAAAAAAATATCAATTTATTTGATATAATAATATCGTAAAAGCACAGGAGGGTATTTTATGGCTTTTCGTTTTATTTTAAATGAAACATCTTACCATGGACACGGAGCAATCGAAAATATTGCTAGCGAAATCATTAATCGCGGATTAAAAAAGGCATTTGTTTGTTCCGATCCAGATCTCGTCAAATTTGGCGTTAGTAAAAAGGTTGCAGACATATTAGAGAAAAATAATATTCCTTATACTCTATATACCGAAATCAAACCTAATCCAACTATTGAAAACGTTCAACACGGCGTTGACTCATTCCGCGAGAGCAAAGCAGACTGCATCGTTGCAATTGGCGGAGGTTCATCAATGGATACTGCTAAAGGTATTGGTATCATCGCCAATAACCCAGAATATTATGATGTCGTATCTTTAGAAGGTGTTGCACCAACAAAGAATAAATCAGTTCCTATTATCGCTGTTCCAACAACTGCTGGTACCGCTGCAGAAGTTACTATTAATTACGTTATCACCGATACCAAAAAAGAAAGAAAAATGGTTTGCGTCGACCCACATGATATTCCGGTTGTCGCCGTTGTCGATCCAGATATGATGTCGACAATGCCAAAGGGATTAACTGCTGCAACAGGCATGGATGCTCTTACTCATGCAATTGAAGGCTATATCACTAAAGGCGCATGGGAACTTTCTGATATGTTCCACTTAAAAGCTATTGAAATCATTTCTCGCTCGTTAAGAGGTGCCGTTAAAAATGAACCTGCTGGCAGAGAAGACATGGCTTTAGGACAATATATCGCCGGTATGGGATTCTCAAATGTCGGTTTAGGTATCGTCCACTCAATGGCTCATCCACTAGGTGCCCTTTATGACACACCTCACGGCATTGCTAACGCCATCATTCTTCCAACAGTTATGGAATACAATGCTCCAGCAACTGGTGAAAAATACCGCGAAATCGCTAGAGCTATGGGCGTGAAGGATGTCGATAAAATGTCACAAGCAGAATATCGCAAAGCAGCTATTGATGCTGTTAGACAATTAGCTAAAGATGTCGGAATTCCTGCTGACTTAAAAGCAATCGTCAAAGAGGAAGATATTCCTTTCTTAAGTGAATCTGCTTATGCCGATGCTTGCCGTCCAGGTAACCCACGTGATACATCAGTAGCAGAAATCGCTGAATTATATCGTTCCTTAATTAAATAAATATTAAGAACATCATTAAAAAAGGATGCTTAGGCATCCTTTTGTTTTGCTAATTTTACAGAATCTGCGAGAATGGTAACTTCATTGCCGACGCTGATAACTCCGTCATCGATAAGATAACTTTTTTTAGTATCTTTATTAAAAAGAGTTATAACGTTATTTTCAATGATACCAACTAACGGGAGATGGCCTTGCATAATACCGACTTCTCCATCGTTAAGAAAGGCATTAAGCAGCAAGCAATCATCTTCAATAACCTCACCGGTAGCCGTGATAATTTTTACATGGAGAAGATTATTTTCCATCGCTTATCTCCTGGTATTTCTTTTCAACATCATGAATATCTCCGCAATAGAGGAAGCAAGATTCTGGATATGAGTCGTACTTACCAGATAAAATGGCATCAAACGAATCAACTGTGTCTTCCCGTTTAACATAAACTCCGTCAACTCCGTTAAAAGCTTCAGCGACAAATAGCGGCTGAGATAAGAAATTACGGATTCTTCTAGCTCTCGCTACGACTTTTTTATCTTCATCAGAGAGTTCGTCCATTCCAAGAATAGCAATAATATCTTGAAGCTCTTTATATCTTTGCAAAATCTGTTGAACTTCTCTAGCAACGCGATAATGTTTTTCTCCGAGGACATCTGCGCTTAAAATATTAGAAGCCGATTCGAGTGGATCAACAGCTGGGTATATACCGAGTGAAGCCAGATTACGGTCGAGGACTGTCTTAGCATCAAGGTGGGTAAAAGTTGTGGCCGGAGCTGGGTCTGTCATATCATCGGCTGGAACATAAATCGCTTGAATAGATGTAATAGATCCATCTTTAGTCGAAGTAATACGTTCCTGCAATTGTCCCATTTCGGTTGCTAGAGTTGGCTGATAACCAACTGCGGATGGCATTCTGCCAAGAAGGGTTGAAACCTCACTGCCGGCTTGAACGAAACGGAAAATATTATCAATAAATAAAAGGACATCTTGATGATCATGGTCGCGGAAATATTCTGCCATTGTTAATGCGCTTAAAGCAACGCGCATTCTTGCTCCTGGTGGTTCGTTCATCTGACCGAAAACCAATGCTGTTTTATCAAGAACTTTACTTTCTTTCATTTCATAGTAAAGGTCATTACCTTCACGTGAACGCTCACCGACACCAGCAAAAACCGATAAGCCATGGTGAACTTTCGCAACGTTATGAATTAACTCTTGAATTAAGACTGTTTTGCCGACACCTGCACCGCCAAAAAGTCCAATTTTACCGCCCTTAACATAAGGGCAAAGCAAATCGATAACCTTAATTCCGGTTTCCAGAATTTGATCACTAGTTGTTTGATCTTCAAAACTTGGGCTTTCGCGGTGGATTGGAAGATGCAAGCAAGATGCGAAATCATCTTCTTTTTCATCAATCGGCTGACCGATAACATTAAACATTCTGCCTAATGTTTTTTCACCCACTGGGACTGTAATCGGATGACCTAAGTCAATGACGGTCATTCCTCGCTGCAAACCATCGGTTGGACCCATAGCAACGCAGCGGACTATATCGTCGCCGATATGCTGTAATACTTCTAAAACTAATTTTTTCGAATCAGGCAATTCAACTTCTAAGGCAGTTAAAAGGTTTGGTAATTTACCTGCTGCGAATTTAACATCGACAACAGCGCCGATGGCCTGATGGATATAACCGAGATTATTTTCCTGCATATTACACCCTCGCTTTCTATTCTTGTCCAGAAACGATCTCTATCAATTCGGTAGTAATCTGATTCTGACGAGCTTTATTATATTCTAAAGTTAATTTTTCATTTAAACTATCTGCATTGTCTGTAGCGTTTTCCATCGCATTCCGACGCGCTGATTCTTCGCTTAATAATGATTCACACAAGCGTTTATAGATAGATAAATTCAAATATTTTGGAAGTAATTTAATTAAGACATCTTTAGCTGATGGGGCAAAAATTGGAGGATAACCAACAGCTGTTTGATTTTCTAGGGAAAAAGGTAAAAGATCAACCTTGGAAGGAATAAATGTCAAAGCATTTTTATATTTAGTATAGATGAGTACTACCTTGGAATAATCTTTATTAATATACCCTTCAATAATTTTATTGGTAAATTCTTTGACTTTTTCAAAGGAGATTGTATCACCTAAATCGACATAGCTTTCGTCTGCGTTAGGAGCAAATTTTTTTGCAGCTTTTTGTCCAATTACGATAACCTTATCGTTAGAATTAACGTTCTCTTCAGCAAACTTTAATAGATTACTATTATACCCTCCGCAGAGACCTAGTGATGACGAAATAACGATATACAAAGTCTTATCGCTTTCGTTATTTTTTAAAAGAGGCAATTCATCTTTGACGTTATCATCTAGGGAAATTAAGCAATGCGCCATAATACGTAATAGTTCTTTTTCATATTCATCGATAGCAAAGAACATTTTTTTTCGCCTAATCAATTTGCTAGAAGATACGAGTTCCATCGCATGCGTAATCTTTCTTGTCGATGCAATAGAAGAGATTCTTCTTCTAATTTTTAATAAATTACCGCTCATAGTGATAATCTCTCTTGAAGGTAGTGACCACTTCCATTAAATCGTGGATGAATTTATCGTCGATAGCCTTTTTCTCGGTTAATTGATTGATAAACTCTTTATGAAGAGAAGAAATTGATGTATAGAGGTCATCAAGAAATTTTCTAATTTCTTCTAATGGTAAATCATCAAGATACCCGTGTTGGGCTACGAGTAATTCTATAACCATTTGCTGATAAGATTTAGGTGCATATTGATTTTGTTTTAACATTTCCATCAAAGCTTTACCGTGGGAAATGGTTTTCTTTGTTTGAGCATCGAGATCAGTACCAAATTGAGCAAAAGATTGAACTTCGCGGAAGTTAGCTAATTCGATTTTCAATGATTTTGATGCTTGTTTCATGCATTTATATTGGGCAGATGATCCAACACGCGAAACTGAGAACCCAGTATCAATAGCTGGACGGAATCCAGAATTAAATAAGTCACTAACTAAGAAAATTTGTCCATCGGTAATGGAAATAACGTTAGTCGGAATATAACTAGAAATATCTCCGGCTTGAGTTTCAATGATTGGTAAGGCAGTTAATGATCCTCCGCCGTGTTTAGCATCGAGATTACAGGCTCTTTCAAGTAATCTTGAATGCAGATAGAAGACGTCACCAGGATAAGCTTCTCTGCCCGGAGCTCTTTTAAGTAAAAGCGAAAGTGTACGATAGGCGATAGCATGTTTAGATAAATCGTCATAAACGATTAAGACATCTTTGCCTTCTTCCATCCATTCCTCACCCATGGCGCATCCAGCGTATGGAGCAATATATTTTAAGGGATCGAGTTCACTAGCAGTAGCTGCAACAATAACAGTATATGCAATAGCATCATGGTCTTTTAATTTTTGGTAGACTTTTTTAACCGATGAAGTCTTTTGACCGATTGCAACATAGATGCATAGACAGTTTTTGCCTTTTTGATTAATAATCGTATCAACGGCAATTGAGGTTTTTCCTGTCTGACGGTCACCGATAATTAATTCTCTTTGTCCGCGTCCGATAGGAATCATGCTGTCAATTGCTTCAATTCCTGTTTCTAATGGATGGGAAACCGATTTTCTAGTCATTACGCCTGGGGCAATTCTTTCAATTGGACGATGTTTATCAGTTTTTATTTCACCAAGTCCATCAAGAGGTTGTCCAAGAGCATTAACAACTCTTCCGAGAAGTGCATCGCCAACTGGGACTTCAATAACCTTTCTCGTTCTTTTAACGATATCGCCTTCCTCGATTTCTTTATCGCCGGCAAACAAGACACCGCCAATCGAGTCTTCGTTAAGATTCATTACTAATCCATAAATATCGTCTTTGAAAGAAAGTAATTCACCGAGCATCGCTTTTTCTAAGCCGTAAATTTTGACAATGCCATCACCGACAGAAACGACCTTGCCAATATCATCCTGAGTTACTTTTTCATGATAATGCTCGATTTGTTTTTTAATAATCGCGCTGATTTCATTAAGATTCTGAGCCATTATTCTGTCTCTCCTTTCAAAGATTGCTTTAAAGTAGTAAATTTCTTTAGAAGCGAGTAATCTAATTCTTGATTATTCACAACAATTTTTATTCCGCCCAATAACGATTTATCAATAATATTTTTCAAATGAACTTGATAATGATATTTTAAAGTTAGTTGTTTTTCCAATTTAGAAATTTCATTTTCGCTCAAGGTATCATAAGAATATACGACGCCATGAGAAACGTTAATGTAATCATTAGCAAGAGTATCTAATCTTTTAATAATTTTTGGTAAATATTTCATGCAATGATAATCATTGATTACAAATAAGAAATTCAAATAATCTTCACTAAAAAAAGGAAAAATTTTTTTAAGTAATTTTTCTTTTTCTTCCTTGTTTATAAACTCGCTCTCTAATGTTTTTTGCAACTCATCATCGCTTAATAGTTCTAGAAGCATCTTATTGCTAGACACTACTTCGTCAATATTATTTTTCTCAATAGCTAAAGATAGATATGCATTAGCGAATTTACTTTCGATCGTTTCCATCTTTTTCACCTAGCGACTTGATAACATCATAAACAATTTTACGGTTATCTTCGTTATCGACATTTTTCTCTAAAATAGCTTTACTAGCCGTCATAGCAATTTCAACAATTTCATCTTTAGCGGAAGCGAGCATCTTATCGTGATCTCTTTTTAAGATCTCCTCTTGCTCGGCCCGTTTTCTTAACATTTCTTCATTCAACGCGGATAAAGCTTTTTTCTTTTCTTCTTCGGCTTCTTTTTTTGCCGCGGTAACTAAAGATATCGCTTCTTGATTAGCCTTAGCTAAGATTTCCTGGCTAGCTTTTTTATCATTCTCCGTTTGCTGTTGATTTTTAGAGATATCATCGAGATGTTTACGCTCATATTCTTCGCGTTTAACGATATAATTATGAACAGGTTTATAAGCAAATTTAATAACGATAATTACCATCACAATAAAAGCAATTAGCTGAGCTAAAAAAGCCCAAACATTTGGGATAAGCTTATCGGCGATTGGTATTTCTAAATCTGCTAAAAATCTCAACATTTTTTATAATACCAAACAAAGAATTGCGATAACCAAACCATAAATACCTGTGGTTTCGTCAAGCGCACAACCAACAATCATTGATGTTCTTAATTTTGAATACATTTGAGGATTTCTTGCCATACCATCAATTGCATGAGCACAAATCATACCCTCACCAATACCGGAACCAAAACCGGTTAAAACAGCGAGAGCTGCACCAATATATTTTAATCCATCCATAGATATTATCCTCCTTTTCTATGCTAATAGATTAGCTTGAGCTTCTAACTCGTCTATCTCATCTTCCGGATCTTCTTGAGCAATCCAAATCATCGTCAATATGCAGAACACCATTGTTTGAATAGCGCCGGAGAAGAGGTCAAAGTACATATGTAGCGGCGGTGCGATAATCCAGGATAAGAAAATCTGATTAGCGCCCGAAGGAATAAATGAAAAAATCATTGATGATAATAATTCAGTAAAATAATAAACGATACTCATCAAGCAATACCCGGCTAAAGCATTACCGAAAAGACGTAACGATAACGATAAAAGCGGAGCCCACATCGATAATAAGTTAATCGGTAACAAAACCGGAATTGGGTCGATATATCTTTTGAAATAACGAAGTCTATTAGCTCTAGCAGCAGTAAAGTGAATCAACACAAAAGTGCATAATCCTAGAGATAAAGGGAAAGTTAAATTGACTAACGGATTAGGTAAACCTGTGATACCGATTATAAAGCATAAAATGATGTAGAGAGCAACGCCTAAAACATATCCAGCGAAACTTTTCCATTTTTTACCCATATTATCAACAGTAAAGTTTTCTAGTCCCCTAATAGCTTCAAAAACGATTAAATTAAATCCTTTTTGAGGTTTATCCGGTGAAAGATTACGGAATCTAAAATAAATCACAAAAGCTAATGCGATAATTAAAATCATCACAGCAAAAGAAATTATTAATTCACCAGTTATAATTGAACCATCAAATCTTAATGCTTGTGACCAATCCATCTAATTAATTTCCTTTCTCTTCATCAGGGCGGACTATTGCCGTCACCATAGCCATAATCAAGAATGGAGCACCAGATCCAAGAATGCTTAAATAGAGCATTTTATTATCATTCTCTCCAATTGTTAAATAAATTATTAAGGCTGATAAACCAATTGCTATAAAGGCGATTAAAGTTCTTAAAACATTTGCAAATAAAAAGAAAACTTGCCCACCTTTATTTTGGTTAGCAGGATTTAAACTATCTGCAGATTTTACAAGTAAAAACAAATTTACACCTGCGCAGATAAATCCAATTGCAAAAGAAGTTGTTATATAATAATTTCCAAAAATCAACCCTATTAATGAAAGTAGCAATAAAATTGTACAAATAATTCCAAAAAGTAAGAAAACTCGTTTCGTATAAGTTAAATTTTTCATAAAACACCTTTTCTAGAATATTATATAATATATTTTCAATAATTACTAGATATTTATGTAAGCGCTTGCATAAATAAGTGTGATGATAAAGTTTATTTTTTTTGCTTAACAGCCTAATATTTTGCTAGGATAAAGATATGAAATATTTAAGTTTTAAAATCAATGACGAAATAAAAGATAAAATCATTAATTTTTATCAAAATCAACAAAAAGAAAATTCAAATCAATATATTATTTTTTTCGCGGAAGGCGAAGATTTTACTGTTGCTATATATCAAGGTAAAAAAGGATATAAAGTTGTCTTTGGAGGTGTTAATGCTGCTTATGAAGCTAGTCTTTTTTCATTAACTGACTTTTCTCCCAAGAAAGAAATGAATTCTCAAAGAGACAGATATGTTAATCTATCTAGTCAAATTGGTTCAGATGAAGTCGGCTGGGGAGATTTTTTTGGTCCTTTAGTTGTCGCCGCTTGTTACTTTGATGAAAAATACCTTTCAATAATCGATAAAATTAAAGATTCTAAAAAATTGACCGACAATTTTATATTGTCTTTTATTCCAACCATTAAAGATAAACTGATTTACTCATTGCTAGTTGTCGACAATGATAAATTGAATCAGTTAATCGCTCAAGGCTTCAATATGAATAAAATTAAAGCCTATCTCCATAATCAAGTTCAATATAATCTTTCGCAAAAGATAAAAGCTAAAAGTCATTATATCGACCAATTTTGCGAAGAAAGAACCTATTATAATTATCTTAAAGACGTTAAAAATATTGTTAGAAATATTACCTTCCATACAAAAGGCGAATCATATTATCCATCAGTAGCTCTCGCATCAATGCTCGCACGCTATCAATTTCTTCAAAAGATGCAAACTCTTTCTGAAAAGTATGAAATGGATATTCCTTTTGGGGCTAGTGAAAAAGTTGATGATTTTGCCAAAACATTTATAGAGCGTTACTCGCTAGAAGAACTTTCGCATGTTGCAAAAACAAACTTTGCTAATTACGAAAAAATAAAAGGAAGCAAATAAGCTTCCTACAATTTATTCTCTTCAATATAGGCTAAGATGCGTTTAAATTCTGCATCTTCATCACAAGTGAAAGTCATTCTTTCTTTTGTCGAAGGATGGATAAATGATAACTTAACCGCGCAGAGCATCTGTCCTTCTTTAGTCAGAGTCTGCTTTCTCTTTCCATAAACAGTATCACCAACAATTGGAAAATTAATATGGCTAAGATGTACACGAATTTGATGGGTCCGACCTGTCTCTAACAGACAAGACACATAAGTATAATTAATAAATCTCTTTAAAACTTTTACGTGCGTTACTGCATCTTTTCCGTCATAGATATCAACAGCCATTTTCAAGCGGTCATTTTTATCTTTTCCAATCGGCGCGACAATTTTTAATTCTTCATGAGGAATTCTGCCTTCACAAATAGCATGATATTCTCTAAACATCGTCTTATCTTTCAGCTGGCTCTGTAAAAAGAGATGAGCCTGATCATTTTTCGCGACGACAAGTAATCCCGCGGTATCCTTATCAATTCTATGAACGATACCAGGACGAATAACTCCGTTAATCGACGAAAGATCTTTGCAGTGATAAAGTAAAGCGTTAACAAGTGTTCCGCTATAATGACCATTAGATGGATGGACAACCATTCCGCGAGGCTTATTTATAACTAATAAATCGCTATCTTCATAAAGAATATCTAACGGAATGTTTTCTTTTTCTAACGTCAACTCTTTTTCTTCAAATTCTTCGACATCAACAACGTCACCGATATCAACTTTAAACGAAGGCTTTACCGTTTTTCCGTTTACTAAGACCTTTCCGTCTTCAATTAACTTTTGGTAATACGAACGAGAATGTGATGAATCCATCTTAACCAAAAAACTATCTAAACGTTCTTTTTCTTCAGTTACTTGATACTTCATTTTCTTTCTCTTTCTGTTTTAAAATGTCTTCTTCAACTTCGTTCGTCACTTGCTCTTTTTCTTTATCTTTTGTGAAAATAATAGCTATTGCAAACATAACGATTGAGCAAGTTAGGCACATATCGGCAAAGTTAAAAACCGGAAAATCATAGAATCCAAATAGTCTAAACCTTAAGAAATCAATAACGCCTGGCGTTCCGTAAATTCCGACGCGGTCAATTAAATTGCCTGTGCACCCCGGGATAAATAAATAAAGAGCGATGCGGTATAAGATAGGTAATTTATTAAACTTTTTAATTAAGAAATATGTTGAGACGATTGTTCCGATAACGGAAATAATTGCTAATAATACTCTACCAAATGAAGTATCGGCTAAAAAGCCAGCTAATGCTCCACGGTTAAACGTTAAATAAATCCAAAAGAAATCTTTTATTACTACGATATTCGCTCCTTCTTTTCCGTCAAAATGATAATAAACCACTAATTTAGTGATAATATCAATAGCTAAAAGACCGACAATAGTAACAATGCAAACAATTAAATTGATAACAAAACGTCTATCTTTCAAGGAGTTTTTCATCTTCTAAAACCTTTTTGCATCTCGCGCAAAGAGCTAAATCATTAACAAAGAAGACATCATCGTGATATGACCAGCAACGCGCGCATTTCGTGCCGGTATGCCGTGAAACGACAATTTCATTTGCTTCACTGTTTTCAATAACAACTTTGCTAACGATGAAGATATCTTTTAATTCTTCATTTGTGAAATTAGCTAATAATTCTTTAACTTTTTCATCGTTAACTTTTAATGTGACAACAGCTTCTAACCCAGATCCGATTAAGCTTTCAGAACGAGCCTTTTCTAACTCTCTCATAACTTTATCACGGAAATCATGGAATAAAGCATATTCTTCAAGTAATGATTCATCAAAATTATGACTCTCTTTAACCATGTCTTCTAAAGCGACATGGGAATATTTATGATATGGAATATTTTGATAAACTTCATCCATTGTGAAAACTAAAACTGGAGCTAAGAGAATATTAATGGTTGTAACAATTTGATAGATAACTGATTGATATTCTTTTCTTCTTGGTGAGTTAGCCTCATCGCAATATAAAGAATCTTTTGCAACGCTGGCGTAGAAAGCCGAAACGTCTTGAACGAGGAAAGAAAGAATTTCTTGAGTTGCCGAAGCAAAGTCATAATTATTGTAATCAGTTAAAACATCGTTTTTAACTTTTTCTAAAGTAGCTAAGAGATATTGGCCAAGTTTAGAATATTTCTTGACCATATCAGTTTCAGGGTTGAAAGATTTATTCTCGCCATCGCTTAAATTAGCTAATAAGAACTTAAATGTATTTCTAATTTTTCTATATGTATCGGCAACAGTATTGATAATACTTTGTGAAATTCTAACATCGGCTTGATAATCAATAGAAGCTGTCCACAGACGTAAAATATCGGCACCTGATTGACTGATAACCTTATTTGGATCCAGTCCGTTCCCTAAAGACTTACTCATCTTCATACCGTTTCCGTCCATAACAAATCCGTGGGAAACAACGGTCTTATACGGAGCATGTCCGGTGACTGCAACTGAGATAATTAATGAAGAGTTAAACCATCCCCGGTATTGATCAGCACCTTCTAAATAGAGATCTGCCGGGAATTTATTTCCGCGAGCTCTTAAAACTCCGTTAAATGATGATCCGGAATCAAACCAGACATCCATAATATCTTTTTCTTTTCTAAATGGAGCTAATTCTGGATGTTTTTCTTTATAACCAGCAGGCAATAAATCATCGACATCACTTTCAGCCCAAATTCCCGAACCATATTGTCCAACTAAGTCAGCAATATGATCAAAGATTTCCTTCTCCATTAAAGCATTTCCGTTTTTATCATAGATAATTGGAAGAGGAACACCCCAAGCTCTTTGGCGAGAAATACACCAGTCCTCCCGATCTTTAATCATATTATGCATACGGATTTTGCCCCATGAAGGAATCCAATTGACCTTTTCGATTTCATCGAGCAATTTTTCGCGGATTTTATCAATTGAGCAGAACCATTGCGGTGTCGCTCTAAAGATAACCGGCTTTTTAGTTCTCCAGTCATGTGGATAGCTATGGGTGATTTCATTTAATCCAAGCAATGCGCCTGTTTCAGTTAACATTTTGATGACTTCTTCATTAGCGTCTTCGTAGAAAAGTCCTTTTAAGCGGTCGCCGACAGTATCATCCATCTTACCGTGTTCATCAACTGGGCAGTATGGAGGAATATGATATTTTTTACAGACATTGTAGTCATCCTCACCATGGCCCGGTGCGATATGGACGCAGCCAGTACCGGCATCACTGGTAACATAAGCACCTTGAATAACTATAGATTCGCGGTCATATAAAGGATGTTTGACAGTAATATATTCAGTTTCTCTGCCTTTAAAGGTCTTAATCAAGGTACATTCGCTCAAGCCTAAATCAGCTTTCATTTTTTCTTCTAACTCAGTGAGGAAAACAAAGTTTCCCTTATCGGTTTTAAATAAACCATATTCAAGATCTGGGTTTAAAGCGATAGCTAAGTTAGCCGGAATTGTCCAAGGTGTTGTCGTCCAAATAACGAAATAATCACCTTTATTTAATAATCCCTTGCCGTCTATGACCTCAAAGCGAACATAAATTGTCTTAGCTTTAATATCGTGATATTCAATTTCAGCTTCAGCTAAAGCAGATTCAGACGAAGGTGACCAATAAACCGGTTTTAATCCTTTAAAAATTAATCCTTGTAAAGCCATTGAAGCAAAAACTTCAATTTGTGATTTTTCAAATTCTTTATCGAGTGTTAAATAACGTTTATCAAAATCAGCAAGGATGCCTAAGCGTTCAATTTGGCTTTTTTGACGCGCTACTTGCTGCAAAGCGAATTCTGTGCATTTTTCTCTAAATTCTTTAATCGGTGTCGTCTTTCTATTTACACCTTTTTTAGTTACCGCATTTTCAATTGGTAACCCGTGGGTATCCCAACCTGGGAAAAATGGTGCATAGTAACCATCCATATTCTTAAAACGGATAATTATATCCTTAAGAATTCTGTTTAACATATGCCCGCAGTGCATATCACCATTTGCATATGGAGGTCCATCATGAAGCATAAAGCAAGGCTGTTTTTCATTTTTCTTTAAAATTTGTTGATACAAATGTTCTTCATTCCAGATTTTTAACATTGCCGGTTCTTTATTAGCTAAATTGCCGCGCATCTCAAATCCAGTTTTACCCATCAAGAGAGTTTTGTTAATTTCCATAACTATCCTTTCTAATAAAAAAAACGTCCTATCTAAGGACGCTATTAACGTGGTACCACCTTAGTTCCTGAATTACAGGCACTCATTTGCTCGGTAACGACGAGATACGAATAAACTTACTAATTTCAGCTTACTAGCTCAGAAGTGATAAGTTTCTAGTCAAATCAATCATTTTCCACCAACCAATGACTCTCTATTTAACTCTACCTAGGCTTTTGTCTTCATCATAGCCGCTAGATATATTATGCGAAATCTTCTATTTTTTCACAAGTAAAAAATTACTTAGTCATAATCTTCAAGGGAAAATTCGTCAATATTATATAAATGCACTTGGTCATTTTCAAAAATTATAGGAAACATTTTAAACGACGATGACTTAGTATTATCATTATGTAAATAAAATTTAGAGTTAGGAAGTTTGTCATCAGTAACCTTACGTTCATCGATTTGATAATTTTTAAATGCTTTTGCAATTTTTTCGCGAGATTTGATACTATACGCCAAACTATCTCCATTTATTCTCCAAACATCTCCAAGAGCGATATATAAATCTTTCTTTCCGTGAACTTTGATAACATCAGATACTTGCATATTAAAGCTATTTTCATTTTTATCATTAAGGCAGAGAATCCCTAAATCCTGATATTCACCATGGTAATCATCAAAACTTGCTACCCAAGAAACATTTGGATCATATCCAGTTGTTCCAGAGGTAATCAAATAATGTTTTCCGTTTCTAACAAAGTGGGTTACACCTTCTCTAGTCAAAGGAGGAATTAAACCTTTATAATGCTTTGAAAACACTCCATTACATGCTAAATAATCATCTGTAAGCTCCGCGGTAATTAATTCAAAATGCGGTCTTTCAAAAAAGATATAGCCTTTATTAGTTTTCTCATCGACATATAAATCAAAATCACCGCAGTTCATATCTAATGGATGGTAACAGTTTTTAGCGATTTGATAAGGTCCGAGAAGTTTATCACTAGTAAGAATAACCATCGCTTGTGAAATTAAACTAACCATGATTTTAATCCACATAACATATTTTTTTGTTTTTTGGTTATAGATGATATGCGGTCGATCAAGGCAGCGTCCTGGCTCAAGAGGTGAACGAGGATCCTTGCTTGGAGGAATAATTAATCCTAAATCCTCAAAAGTACAAAGATCTTTGCTGCGATAAGCTCTAATTCCATATGTCCAGCTATGCGATAAGCGCGTGCTTTTTTCTTTATTTTCACCGATCCAATAATAATAGCCGCCTTCATAAATAATCTGCGCGCCATGAGCATAGATAGGCTTGTTATTAGTATCGACAAAGAAGCTTTTACTATTAATTATTTTCATTTCTTATCACCACATTAATACCTTTATCAAAAGAATTGCTCTCAAAAGAACACTTTTCTGATAAAGAGACTTCTTGAAATTTATTATTTTGGAAAGCATAAGCATAGATATATTCTAATGAATCAGGCAAATTAAGATTTCCCGCAATTTGGTTATTATAAAACGCTTTACGAGAAATTAATCTCAAAGACGATTCTTCTTCAAAAGAAATAGATAATATCTGATTATTTTCAAAAGCTGATGAACGAATTTCTTCTAGTGAAGAATCAAAACTCAGAGAAGAAATTTTATCGTTCATAAAAGCTTGTGAGCCAATTATTTTTACATTAGAAACTGAAAGCGAAGAAAGATTATTGCAGTCTTTAAAAGATCCTAAGCCTATTTCAGAAACATTTGAAAGAGATAATGTTTCCAATTTTTTATTACTATTAAAAGCGTGGCTAGATATCTCTTTTCCAAACAATGATAACGAAGTAAAACCGCAGTTTTCAAAAGCATAAGAAGCAATATTTGTAATATAGTCAAAATTTAATTCACTTAAATTCTCACAGTTTTTAAAAGCATAGGAATCAACCGCGGTGACACTTGATCCCAAAGTCACCTTTTTAAGCGAGGTACATTTTTCAAATGCTGAACCGGAAATATTAGTAAGTGATCCAGAAATATTCACTTCTTCTAAATGCTGATTATTCCAAAAACAATCAATGCCCATCGACTGTAAATTAGTGAAATTAAATGATTTGATTGCAGTTCCTTCAAAAACACCAGTTAATAAAGTTTTAACCTCTTCCCCACCGGTATACGAAACTAAATTTTGGCAGTTAGAAAAGCAGTGATCTGGAAGAACTTCAATACTATCAGACATAATGACTGATTCTAATTTTTTGCAGTCGCGAAAAGCATCATATCCGATAATAGTAACTGTATCAGGTATCGTAACTTCTTTTAAATAATTATTTCCTTTAAAAGCATTTTCCTGAATCGATACAACGGTGTAAACATTGTTATCAACGGTTATAGTTTCTGGAATATTTAAAACTGGGTAGTTATACCCTGAAGAAACGACCATCGCTGTCATATCGCCGTTATTTAACACATAATTGATCGTGTTGTTATTTTGTCCGCATCCCATTAAAGACAAAGACAAAACGCAAACTGAAAACTTAACAATTTTTGAATTCATAGAGCATAATACCTCCGGCTATCGCGACATTTAACGAATCAATATTACTCATATCAATTTTTGTTACAACATCGCATAAAGATAGATTTTCTTGACTAATTCCTTGGCCTTCATTTCCTAAGACTATGATAAATGGTGAGGAAATATTAACTTGTTCGATATATTGTTCACTCTGCAGAGATGTTCCGAGCAAGGTGAATTTGTTTTTAAATTCTTTTAATTCCCTATCTTGATAAATTGGAATTGTGAAAATAGCACCTTTGCTTGCAGAAATTACTTTATCGTTATAGAGTGATGCAGAATCAGAAGAAAGAATTACTCCGTCATAAGAAAAAGCTAAAGCCGTCCTAATGATGGTTCCAACATTTCCAGGATCTTGCACTTTATCTAAATAGACATATTTTTTCCCGTTGAGAGGTCTTTCACCCATGTAAGAACAGACACCGATTACATTAGAAGTTGAAACATTGCAAGAAAGTTTTTCGATAATCTCATCAGTCACTAAAACTTTTTCAACATCATACTCTGAATAATCACCTCTAGAAAATAAAATCTCTTTTAGTGAATTATGCTTATAAGCCTCTTTAATAAAATCTTCGCCGTCGACTAAAAACATCTGCTTTTCTTTTTTGACTTTATTCTTTTTAAGAAGAGCTAAATCTTTAATATGCGGATTGCTAAGAGAAGTAATTTCTTTCATCTAATTAACCTTTCCATAAATTAACTTTTGTGTTTTTTCTTTATAGTTTTGGCAATATTGCTCGACTAAATTATAAAACTTTTGCGAATGGTTTGCGACTTTATCATGGCAAAGCTCATGAATGATTACTGAATCGATTAATTCTTTAGAAAAGTGAACTAATTTAATTCCAAAAGTAATCTCATGACTTCTTAAATGATTGACGCCTAAGCAGGTTACCATATTTCTAATTTTAATTTGATGATGACTTAATCTCATAATTTTTTCTAATTCTTCTAACCTATTAACGATATAGGAATACAATATTTCTTTAATTGAGAGAAAACCACTCCCGAGATTAACATAACAATGTTCATAATCAAATGATGACTTTCCGCGATTAATAAAATGATAGACGCTTCCAAAAATATAAACATAGCTATCAGTATAAAGAGGTGTCAGATTGATTTTAGCTAATTTTTCATACGGAAAAATTTTTTCTAATCTTTCGCGAAGTGAAGATAAAGACGAATTTTCGCTAATAGTCGTCGAAATAATCCCGTAGCAGAGATAAAAGGTTCTCCGATTTCGCGTTCCATACGTCACTTCAACTGGAATATTTAAGTTATGGAGATTAAGATGCAAAGTTTTCTTCATATAAAACATTATAACAACTATCATTTTTTAGAAGAAGATTTTATTAAAAGATGTAATAACTTGTATCTTTCATCAAAAAATGAAAAAATAACTGCGTATGGAAAAAATATTAGTAAGTGCCTGTCTCGTCGGCGATAACTGTAAATATGACGGAAAAAATAATCTTAATAAAGAGGTTTTATCATTAACTGAATATTTTGATTTAATTTTAATTTGCCCTGAAACTTTTGGAGGATTAAAAACTCCACGTGTGCCTAGTGAGAGAAATGGAAAAAAAGTAATTAATCAAAAAGGAAAAGATGTCACTCAAAATTATCTTGATGGAGCTTATCTCTCATTAGCTATCGCAAAAGAAAATCGTGTCCGTTACGCGGTGATGAAAGAAAAATCTCCTTCTTGCGGCGTCCATCAAATCTATGACGGAAGTTTCTCGCATAAAGCTATCAACGGAACGGGAATCACTAGTGAAATCCTTAAAGAAAACGGAATCGAAGTTTTCTCTGAAAATGAAATACCATTGCTTCTTGCGAAAATAAAAAGGAACGGCTTGTAATTAATCCCAAAAGTTGGACTACGGGTAAAATCTAATTTTATATTAATTATAAATAGGATTGTTGTCTATATTGTATAGGTGATAATCCTTTTAATTTTGTTGTAATTCTACTTTTATTATAGTATTCAATATAGTTAATCATTTCCTTTTCAAGTTCATTTAATGATTTAAATTCGTATTCATGTCCATAGAACATCTCTTTTTTCATAATCCCAAAGAAATTTTCCATCACAGAATTATCTAAGCAATTGCCTTTTCTTGACATGCTTTGGATAATTCCTTTTCTCTTTAACATTGATTGATAATGATTCATTTGGTATTGCCATCCTTGATCACTATGGAAAATTAATCCCGATAAATCATTATATTGGTTAAAAGCTTTATTAAGCATATCCACTACTTGATTATAATTAGGTCTTGTTGATATGTTATAAGAAATAATTTCTCTGTTATGCATATCTAAAATAGGCGATAAATATAACTTGCCTGACGGAATACTAAATTCTGAAATGTCCGTTGTCCATTTTTGATTAATTCTTGTTGTTTCAAAATGCCTTATTCCAGTTGCTTTATCTAATAATACGTTGTCGCATGTCCTACCAATTTCACCCCTATATGATTTATATTTTGATCGTCGATTGATAGCTTTTAATCCCAATAATTTCATAATTCTTTGAACCTTCTTATGATTTATAATTATACCTCTATTTCTTAATTCTAAAGTGATTCGTGGATATCCATATCTTGCTTTGTTCTCATTGAATATTTCAACAATAATATCTTTAACCAATTTATCTTTATCTTCTCGTTTATATGTGTTTATTTCGTAGAAATAAGATGATTTAGAGATTTTCGATAATTTTAGAAGCGAGACTAATTTATACTTATGCCTTAATTCATTAACGATTTGTATTATTTCTTTTTTTCTCGCTTTAGTCTCTTCTGAACCAAGGCATCTAATTTTTTTAAAAATTCATTCTCCATATCTGTCATTTCTTTTTCTCTTTTGAGAACTTCGTATTGTCTTTTTAATTCCTCAAACTCTTCCCGTTCTGAAGTAGTTAATGGAGAAGATTTAATTTTATTAATCTTTTCTTCTTTTGACTTCATAATCTTTTTAGGTCTCCCTTTTGGCTTTGATACTAATCCATTATATCCATTTTCTTCATATCTATTCATCCATGTAAAAATTGTTGATGCCCCTCCAGGAATATTATATTCCGCGGCTAATGATGCTTTTGATCTACCTTCGTATACTAATTGCACTAACATCATTTTAAACTTTGCTGAATATTTTTGATTTTTACTTGGATGCTCAAGAGATTTTAACCCATGTAGTTTATAACGGTCAACTATTCTTTCTATTGTACAATAACCAACATTAAACTTTTTTGCTATTGTTTTTAATCCTAATCC
>CALVKD010000002.1 GCA_944332525.1 uncultured Bacilli bacterium
TTTTGTTTCTCTCCATTTAAGTATCTTTTTACCATTTCAATTTTGAATACTTCTGGATATTTATTGTTTTGCATTTAAAATAGCCTCCTTTTGAGGCTATTCTCTTCTTTATTTCTTTCTTAGTCTAGTAGGGCATATCTTTGACGCTTACATTAAGATAACATAATCCCAAAAGATAACTAAAAACAAAAAAACTACAACGCTTAAGCATTGTAGTTAATCTTTATAAATGGCTGGGGAAGTAGGATTCGAACCTACGCATAACCTGGTTCAGAGCCAGGTGACTTACCGCTTGTCCATTCCCCAAGAGCAATATAAATAATATCACTTTAAGCCAAAAAATAAAGTTATTTTGTTAAGAATTGATTTTTTTCACTATCGTAATAATATCCAGCATTATTAAGAATTTGATTAATCTCATCTTCGCTTTCATCTAAATCATCGCATAGTGATGATAAACTATCGTAATAATCCCGTAACTTAGTATTGATAACACTTAGTAGTACCATTGGATTTTTTGGTAAATTATTCATAGTTTTTCTTTAAATCCTCCTTAGTTATATAAAAGAGCCGTCTTTTCCGAACTTTTGGGGCATCGTATCTTGACCACTGACTCTGTACTTTCAAATTATCCTCTAATTCCGGACCAGTTTCTGCATACTTAATATGATGCTTAATACAAGTTTTTAGTATCTCATAGATGAGTAAGCCATTAATTCCTAAGCCTTGTAGCTGTGGTTTTACACCAATTAATAACATATCAATAGTATCGTTTTTTCTTAAAGCTCTTAAGAATGGGATAAATCCCCATGGAAATAATTTGCCATGGCATTGCTTACTAGCCTTGCCAAGTGATGGAACAACAACAGCAAATCCGACAACCTCATCATTTTTATCTTTAATAATCGAAATATAATCAATATTCAATAAAGGAAAAAATTCACCTAATGTATATTGCACTTGCTTTTCGTTTAATGGAACAGTTCCATATAATTCTGCAAAAGCATCGTTATATATTTTAAAAGCTGGCATTATATAAGGTTCTAATTCGCGGTGTTTTTTAACTTTAACCACTTTATACCCTTTTCTCATCACTAAATTAGCAATTTTTTCTAATCGCGGATCCATCTCAGATGGTAAGTTTAAACAATACTCATTCCAGTCGACCATTTTTGAAAAACCGAGTTTTTCAAGATGAGTCCTATAATAAGGATAGTTATAATATGTAAAAAATAAATTGCAGCGATCAAAGCCTTCAATTAACATACCTTCTTTATCGCAATCGGTAAAGCCATTAGGTCCTTCTAAATCATAAGCCCCTTTACTTTCCATAACTTCTAAAACTTTGGAAAATAAAGCTTTTGTAACTTCAAAATCATCTATAACGTCAAATGCCCGGAACCGTAATCTTTTTGTATTGAACTTTCTATCCGCAGGAGGATTTGTTATCACTCCGATTCTTCCAACAATTTTCTTATCTTTATAAGCTAAAAATGCAAGATATTCACATTCTTCCAAATTTGGATTCTTTTTAGGATTAAATTCCTTCATCTCGTCGCTATAAAGAGCAGGCACAAAATATGGACAATTTTTGTAAAGTTTAATAGGAAAAGTTACAAAAGCTTTTCTAAGAGCCTTTGATGTGACTTCTTTGACTATAATCATAAATATCTCCAAACCCCAAACAATTATAGGCAAAAAAGTAATTTTTAACAATAATCTTTAAATTTTTACTTGAAAATGCTGATGGCAATTTGGACAATCGACGCCATGTTTCCCTTTTTTGTTCGGCAAACGTATTTTTTTACTGCAATAAGGACACTCAGCTAAAACGTGAGCGTGATCATCTTTAATCAATGTTACTTTAACAGTTTTAACTTTCATCTTTTGAGATTTTTGATACATCGACATATCTTTTCCAATCAATTTTAAAAAGAAGAAAGCGAAGCGCTGAGCTTCATTTTGTCTTTTTTCAACGTTAGTCGATAAATTTCTAAATAATCCATAAATGAAAAACGGCAAAGCGATTCCGGCCGTTATAAAGAAATATGGATAGGAAATAAATAGCGAAATTATAAAGAGAATCGCCGCAAAAATATAACAAACAATCGAAATGAGGTCATTTCCGTTTCTTTTCTTCATATTTACCTACTTTCTAAAATATAGTGCACTGAACAAGCATAAATATCAATAAGATAATCATTACAAAACCTGTTGCTGAAATTCCAGCCTGCGAAGCTCTTTGACGTCTCTTCAATTCATCCATCTGCGCTTGATAAGATGGCAGTTTACTTTCTAATCTCTGTTTTGAAGCAATATACACTGGATCATTTTTTAAGCGAATCGCTTGATTAATAAATTCAATCGCACCAGGTATATTATTAAATTGTTCATAGAGAGCAGAAGCATAATAATACCAGCGATGGTCGCGGTTACGAATTGCATTCATATATTGAAAAGCCATGAAGAAATTGCCTGTTCTAAGAGCTTGATCAAGGGCTTGGTAATATCTCTCATCACCAGTTGCATTTTGTGAATAAGCGGATTGAGCATATCCTTGACTTTGACTTGAGCTATATTGAGAATATGACATACCTTGAGCGCGCATCTTTTTTATTTCATCATATGCACAGTTGATTTCAACCATCTTTTTTGCTGCTTCAGGAGAAGGATTAACATCTGGATGATATTTTTTTGCTAACGCTTTATAGGCTTTAGAAAGTTCTTCATCGCTACAATTTTCACTAACATTAAGTATTTGGTAAGGATTCATTTTAACCTCCATCAATCTAGTAAAATAGTAAAATTATTTAAACTAATTTTAAATAAAAAACAAATAATTTAATTTTTTAATATTGTTAAAATATGAATTAATATTTTAATTTATTCGCGTGATAGCGCTTACAGCTGAAATAATGATAAAAGCAACTAAAATACCTTATAACTTTGCATAAACTCGTTTACAATAACATTGTTGAAAACGGTCATATAAATTCAAAGATATGGTTTGAAAGTTTCTACCTGGTTACCGTAAATAACCAGACTATGCCAATTCAATCAATTTTTTTGGTTTTCAACATGATGGAATTGGTTTTAGAAATAAGGCGATGTTTCTAAAACTTTTTTTATTTTCATTGACCGGGTTCATCTGAAAGAGAAAGGGAAATTATGAGTTTTTCAGAATCATCATTCGCTAAAAGGCTCGATTCATTCTTCCACATCAGTGAAAGAGGATCGAAATTCTCCACCGAAATTATCGGCGGACTCACCACATTTATGGCGATGGCCTACATTCTTATGACTAATGCTGGTATGTTCCAAGACATTCCAAATGCAACAGCATCATACAATGCCATCTACATCGCTACTGCAATCTCGGCGATTATCGGAACCGTCTTGATTGGTCTCTTATCAAAGTTACCTCTCGCTCAAGCGTCAGGTATGGGCTTAAATGCCTTCTTCGTCTATACCGTTTGTGCAGGCTTAGGATTTACTTATGCTAATGCCTTAGTCATGGTTCTTATCGACGGCATCATTTTTATCATTTTAACCGTTACTGGTCTAAGAGAAATAATCTTTGCTTCAATTCCTGACTGCGTTAGAATTGCTATTCCTGCAGGTATTGGTTTATTCATCGCTTTCCTCGGCTTACAAAATGCTGGTATCGTCGTCGCTGATGCTTCTACAAAAGTTAATCTCGTTTCGATGAACTTCTTAAACGGCGCAACTTGGGGTGAAGTAATGCCTATCTTAGTTACATTCTTCACTATTATCATTATCGCCATCCTCTCGCATAAAGGATTAAAAGGCGCTGTCATCATCGGTATTCTCGGTGGTGCTATTCTCTACTACATCTTAATGCTCACCGTACCTGGTGGATATGACGGATTAATTTCTAGCGGAACTTTCCAATTAGAAAATCCATTTAACGCTTTTACTGACTGGGGTACTGAATCTGTCGGTAAAGTCTTTACTGATGGCTTCAATTTCTCAGCTTGGATTGAAGCAAATGGTGCAGGTAACTTCGTCTTAACCTTAGTTACAACTTCTATCGCTTTCTGCTTAGTTGATATGTTCGATACTTTAGGTACATTATATGGTGCTTGTGCCCGTGGTAACTTATTAACTGAAACAGGAGATATTCCTAATATTAAAGGTGCAATGCTCGCAGATGCTATTGCCACTACTACAGGTGCTATCTGCGGTACTTCAACTGTTACTACTTTCGTTGAATCCTCATCCGGTATTGCCGCTGGAGCAAGAACAGGCTTATCAAGTATGTTCACTGCTTTATGCTTCTTCGTAGCAATGTTCTTAGCTCCTATCGCTAAGCTCATTCCTACATGCGCAACTGCAGCCTGCCTTATCTATATCGGCGTCTTGATGATGAACTGCGTTAAGAACCTCGATTGGCTCCAACCAGCTGTCGCTGTTCCTTCATTCCTCACCATCGCTATGATGCCATTTACCTACTCTATTTCCTATGGTATTGCCTTTGGTTTAATTTCTTACTTATTCATCAATTTATTCTCAGGCAAGATCAAAGAAATCAAGATTGGTACTTGGGTCATCACAATCTTATTCGCCGTCATGTTCTTCATGACTCACTAATAAAATTATTCATCGCCAATAATAAAATCCAGTCATCATTTGGCTGGATATTTTTATTTGTCATGATTTTTATTTGTTTCATTATTATCAAAGACAAAATGAAAATTTACATACTTATCTTTGAAATCAGCTTTTAACGTAGCTTTATATTGATTACCAGTTTTCTTAGAAACTAAATCATCGAAAGTTATTTCACCTTTAGTAAAAATCTCTTTAGCAATCTTATTATTTATTTTTTTATTAAGAGAAGCAAAAAGGTGATTATCTTTAAAAAGGGAAAGCGAACAAGCTGAATTAACACAGCGGTATCCTTTTTCGCTGATTGCAATCGGATAAGAACAACGCGGGCATTTACAAAGGGTATGAGCTTTATCAACCTCAAATATTTTTGGAGGGAAACCAATCGCTGCATTATTATCTATTTGATTAAATAATGAGCTTATTTCTTCTTCAGCTACTTTAACCGCATCATCAATAGTAATTTCCTTACGGTAAACTTTCTTTAATGATTTTCCAAGCAACGCTGTCTTTTTCTTGGCTAGTAGCAGATTAAGCGCAGTCAAAGTCTCAACATAATATTTTCCCATCGGTTCTAGTTTATAGGTATTATCTTTTAATGAGATATAACCCTGCTTGACCGCATTATCAATAATTGTTGATCTCGTCGCTTCAGTTCCTAATTCAATACCTTCAAAGACCGCTTTATAGTCTTCATCATCACTTTGATTATCGTCATTGTCTTTTTTCTCCAATTGTTCGCGGAAAGGATTTTTTAAAAAATTATTGAAACTTTCAACCGAATAACGCTTTGGAGGTTTGGTTTCTTTTTCTAAAGGAGCAAAATTAATCATTACTTCATCACCTTGATTTAATTTCGGTAATATTTTCTCCTTACGTTCTCGTTCATCAAAAACCGTCCAGCCCGGAGTAATCACTGTCTCACCATTTAAGCGAAAAACTTCTCTTTTACCTAAAGATATTTCCATATTTGTCTTCGCGACAACACACATCTCCGAGGCAAAAACTGCAAAGAAACGATTAACAATTGTTTTATAGACCTGATATTCTTCTTCGCTTAAATCGCTTTTCTTAGGAATTTTATATGTCGGAGTCAAGGCTGAATGCGATTCAATTTTGCTATCGTCAAAAATAAACTTATTATCCTTAAAGTTAATTTTAACTCCGAGTTTTTGAAAAGAAGCAATAATTTCTTTAAATTTACCTTTTTCATTAGTCGCTAAATATTCCGATGGAGTACGCGGATAAGAAACATATCCTTTTTCATAAAGCGACTGAACAATTTTTAAAGAATGTTCCAAGCTCATCTTGTACTTTTTGCCTAGTACGCCTTGTAATTTACTAAGCGAAAAAAGTCTCGGTGAAGGAATTGTTTTATTTTCTAAGGAAATCTTCGTCACATAGGCTTTTTCACCATTATAAATATCTGCAAGAGTTTTAGCTTGATCTAATTCGTCGGCTTTGAATTCAACTTTGCTAACTAATTCAACAACTTCTCCATTGGTCTTTTCTTTGCTTGAAAGAACATAATATTTTTCCTTTACAAAGTTAATAATCGACATCTCTTTATCATAAATCGCTTTAACGATTGGTGAAATAACCCTGCCTACTCTTAAAAGGGTATGGCTTTTAATTGAAGCTAAACGGGTTAGATTAATTCCATATAACCAATCGATATAGGTTCGAGCATAACCTTCAAAAGCCAGATTGTCATAATAAGAATCATCTTGCAGTTTACTTAACTCTTCTCCGATAGTCTTTTTAGTTTGATCAGGCATCCATAACCGTTTAATCGGTTTACTATTTTTTATCGCGTAGGAAACAATAATTCTCACGATGATTTCACCTTCGCGATCAGAGTCCCCAGCATTGATGATCATTTCAACATCTTGACGATTTATTAAATCGCGAATAATCTTAAATTGTTTAATTATTCCATCATCGTGCGATAAACCAAAGCGAAATTTTTCTGGATAAAACGGAAGATTATCCAAAGTCCAGCGATACTTTTTTTCTTTATCGTAATCCGGAAGATATTGTTCGACATCATACAAAGTAAAAAGATGGCCAAAAGCATAGGTAATTAAATAATCACCTATTTCATAATAACCATCATTTCTTTTTTCTTTACCTTCGATAGCTGCTAATATATTTCGCGCTAAAGAAGGTTTTTCAGCAATAATCAGTTTATACATATTAATAATTATAACGCATTTTAACGATAAACAATTAATGTCCGAACATTATCATAGACTCTTTTCATCAAATCATCTTTTGTAATGACATAATAAAGGAAGAATTTTTTATTATTATTTAAGAAATGTTTAAAATGCAATTTTAGAAGAACTACTTCATCGACTTTAATGCCGCTGAGGCGTTCATTTTCATAGAGGATCATAAAATCTTTGTGATGATGATGCGTGGTAAAATTGATTTTATATTCTTTTTGATGGAAGGAAAAACCCTCATTAAAAGCAATTCTTTCCAAATTATCGGCATTATCGAAATCACGATATACAACTTTTCCTTTCATATCTTTTAGTGAAATAAAAAAGTATAGTAACCCTTTAGGAGGGAGATAAACTGAATTAATTTTTTCACGGATATCGCTAAGATTAATTTGACAAACGAAAAAGTCATCGTCTTGATAAGAATTATCCATTTGATAAAAATCTGGGTCACCAAAAAAACAGCTGCGTCCAAGCGGCGAAACTTTCTTTTGTTTTTTTAGTTCAAGGCAAAGATATGTTTTCATCTATTTCACCATCCAATAATTTGCAAATTCGTGAGTGTCAAAATAATTAGAAGTCATGATTAAATCAAGATGAGCTTGTTTAGAAAGAATTTTTCTAGTTTCACTTAGAAACTGATTTTTATCTTGACCTGACTTGAATTTACGATAAATTGTCTCTCCATCTAAAGATAAATAAAATTCATTAAAGCAAACCGATAATTCATCAGAATAAAAGGAATAGACACCATCTTCACTCTTATTAAAAAGCGATTCACCGAGATGAAATGTTGGATTGTAGTCCACATTTAATAAATCTAGCATAGTCGGTAATAAATCGTAAGGGGAGGAAAAGATTTCGTAGCAATTTGTACCATATTTACTGAAATATGTTTCTTCTAACAAGGGATTTTTCAAAAATAAAGTTGTCGTATAGATATCGCTATAGAGTTTATCTTCGCGGTTAGCTAAAAGCTGATTAAGGCATTCACCATCATTTCCCGGATAATAAATATCGTGATCACCAAACAAAATAAATAATGTGTCATCCATTTTTCCGGCTTCTTCAAAGCTTTGAAAAAGATTTCCTAAAGCTTTATCAAAATCCATTGCGCTCATCATATAAATATCGATACAAGAAGCATTAATCGGGCTTGTTTCCTCTAATGGATTTATAAAGAGATCGTTTTCTTTTGCATAATTTAATTTTTCACCATATTTTTGATATAATTCATCAGCGTTCTTACGGTCTGAATACGGTCCATGCATGGATAGAGATGTATAAAACGCATAAAATGGCTCATCGCTATTTAAGAGAACATCGCTCACCAATGGTAATGTATCGCAATCAGAAATATAATCGCCGTCCCAAGACCAAATCGGATAATCTTCACCATATAAATCTTCATGAAAATAACAGTGTTCAAAACCTAATTTAGGCATTAATATCTCGCGGTCGTAAATATCTCTGTCCATACCTGGTAGTGAACTAGTATCATGAAAATAATATGTTTCATAATCATCTTTTAATATTTCTGTAGCAGAATAAGGCAAATTATAACTATAGCGTTCAGGTAAAATACCTATTGATGGAGCAGATCCGGTTATGCCGATAAATTCTGTCATATTAGTCTTATTTTTAGAATAATTGTTCATGCAATAAATCGCATCTTTCGTTAATTGATACATATTCGGAGTTAAATATTCATTAATCATGAAATCATCACCTGTTTCAATCATAATTGTAAAAACATTTTTTCCTTCAAGTAATCCGGTAAAATCATTTTCACGTTGTTTTTCCTGAGTAAAAAAATCTTTCATCGATTCTTCTGACGGCAATTTTTCTCCAAAAAGCAAATAGCTTATCTCTTGTAAATAGTAAGAATATGTTCCGTACTCAGAATAATTATGGCTCCGAAGAACAGATATAATCGAATCCCCATAAAAATCATTAAGAACATTTTTAATTGTCCCAAAAGATAAAGTATAAACGGCCGCCATGGTCATAACCGGCAGCAAGGCTAGAGATTTACTTAATTTCGGATAATTCTTCTTTCGAAAAAAGAAGTTAATTAAAATTAAGCAAATAATGCTAAGAACATATAGTGATACAATTACTGCGATAAAAGTAAAATCGAAGTAATCAGGATTATTGATGACGCTCATACCTTGAGAGGCAATAGCTAAATTATAGAGAGAAAAAATTGCTCCGAAATTTTTATAAAATGTTCCGTTAGCCACAACTAAAACGGCAGTTACTAAATTCAAAACGCTTAAATATACGATATCTAAATAACTTTTTTTGAAAAAGAAGATGACAGAGGCAAAAGCAAGCGATAAAAGAAAATCTAGAATAAAATAAGATGGCAAAAATAATCCGAACATCTTTTCAAAAATAATTACTTGAAATATTAGAAAAAACACTAAATAACAAAGTATTTCAGCAAATTTTTTGACATTTAAAAACGCTTTCATAATCCCTCTTTATATTAAGATATTATATATAAATTTATTTTTTTTGATAAGTACTCTTTATCAATTTGAATTATTTTAAGGCATAAAATCTTCATAATTATGCGTTGAAAAATAATCTGTGGTCAAAATTGTGTCGAGATAACTCTGTTTTTCTGCAACCGCGGCAACAGCATTGAGGAAATCTTCAATCTTTTCACCATAGCTATTAAAAACGCGGCTGATTTTATTTTCAGCAAAAGCCCAATAATAATTATCAAAAAATGCTGATAACTCAATTGAGAAGAAAACTTGAACATCTTCCATCTGCTTGCTGAAAAGGCTATTACCAATATAGAAATTTGGATTATATTCAATACCTAAGAGATCTAAAACTGTTGGAACAATATTATATGGTGAAGCAAGACGGGTATAAATATTTGTATGATATTTATCAACATAATAGTCAAGTAAATCATCATTTTTAAAGAATAGAGTTGTTGTATAGATATCCGAATAGTATTTATCTTCTTTGTCATGACGAGAAATTAATTGATTTAAGCATCTTCCGCTATAGCCAGGATAATACATATCGTGGTCGCCATAGATAACAAATAATGTATCATCAAGCTTTCCCTCTTCCTCAAATCTTTCAAACATTTGACCTAACGCTTTATCAAAATCCATCGCGCACATCATATAAGTATCAACGCATGGAGCATCAATAGGAGCATATATTTCTATTGGATTACGCCAAAGATTATTTTTCTTTGCATATTCTAATTTTTCACCATACATCTCTTCTAATGTCTCTTGATTAGCGCGATTCGCGTAAGGACCATGCATTGATAATGAAGTATAAAACGCGAAAAATGGTTCATCGCTTTCAAAGACTTTTTCTGTTACAATTGGCATAGTTAAAGAATCAAAAGTATAATTACCGGACCAATCCCACATCGGATAATCTTCGCCATATAAATCTTCGTGAAAATAACTATTATCAAATCCGAGTTTCGGCATTAAAAGTTCACGGCTATATAAGTCCATATTATGTTCTGGTGCAAAGCTAGTATCATGAAAATACATCGTGTGGTAATCAATATTATTTAACTGGCTAACTAAGGAATATGGGAGATTATAATCATAACGGGAAGGTAAAACACCAGCTGTAGGAGCAGATCCAGTTAAGCCGATAAATTCCGAGATATTAGTTTTATTTTTTGAAAGAGTATCTTCACAATATAATGAATTTTGTGTCAAAGCATACATATTCGGCGTGAGATATTCATTTATCATCAAATCATCGCCGGTTTCAATCATAATGACAAAAACATTTTTTCCTTCTAAAAGCCCGGTAAAAGAATTTTGATAATCGACATTTTGTTTAAAATAATCTATCATTTTTTGTTCATCCGGTTCAGGTGCCCCATTAAGAAGGTAATCTAGTTCTTTAATATAATAAGACATCATGCCGTAACGCGAAAAATTATCATTTTTCGAAATAGTAATAATGTCATCAACCGAACTACCAAAACCATCATCGTTGATTGAATACATAGAAAGGGTATAACTTCCTAATAAGCAAACTATTAATCCCAGCGTTAAAAATGGATGACCTTTCACGCGTATCTTGTTTCTTACTAAATCATGTGATTGGTCGATTTTAAATAACACCTTGTTAATAAAAAATAACGATGCCACAAATAGTCCATAGATAAAGACAATTAGTGAAAGTAAGGCGAAGTCATAATAACTCGGATCACCAGCAATCGCGGCACCATGATTAAAGAACGACAAGTTTAACAATGAAAAGATTGTTCCAAAATTGCGATAGAACATACAATTTGCACCAACTAAGACTGCAAATAACAGCATAAGCGCATCAAGATAAATATAATCGAATATTGATGATTTGAAAAAGAAAATTGGGCTAGCTAAAAAAGCTATTAAAAGCAAATCGCAGAAAAAATAAGTCGGGACAAACTCATGAAAAATATATGCGTATTGAATCACTTGCAAGATAATGTAAAAAAAGATGAAAGTGATATATATAGCCGATTTTCTAAAAAACAAATTCTTAATCATACAAAAAGCAATTAGAATACTTTCTAATTGCCATTTTAATTGTTTTATAAAAGATTACAAGCAGAAATAAATTATTTATTTATTTCTCTTTCAAACTTAGACATATCCAAATGTTCGTCGATTACAATTAATTCTAAATTATAGAGATTTGCGAGCATTTTTATCTCATCTAAGCTTACTTGAGTAGTAACTACAGAGTGATGAGCTCCGCCAGCTAGTAACCAAGCCTTTACCCCATCTTTAAATGTCGGTCTAATCTTCCACATAATTGATGCGACAGGTAAATTAGGCATTGGATCTTCTTCTTTGATTAAAGTGATGGCTTGAGCTATAAGACGGAAATGCGTACCTAAATCAATAAGCGATAAAGCATATCCATCTCCCTGCGTTCCTTCAAAGACTAATCTAGCTGGATCTTGTTTTCCTCCAATTGATAATGGATGAACCTCAATTTTTGGAGTTGATTCAGCAAAACGCGGCGAGACCTCTAACATATGTGCGCCAAGAACGCATTCTCTTTCAAAATCATAGGTATAATCTTCCATAAAACCTGTCGCACCTTTTCTTCCTTCAGCAAGTTTCATGATAACTGCATCAAGAGCGGCTGTTTTCCAGTCACCTTCTCCGGCATAGCCAATACCTTCATCCATCAAGAGTTGAGTTGCTAATCCCGGCAACTCTTCCATTCCGTATAAGTCTTCAAAAGTATTTGAGAATGCTGAAGCTTTATGTAATGCAAAGAATTTTTTCATCGCGAGATAATATTTGATTTGCTCGTTTACCGCGTGGATGTTTTCTGTATTCAAAATATATTTTTTAGTTAAAGCATGAAAAGTGGATTCAACTTCATCGTCAGTAATTTCGGCCACCTTGCTAACTAAATCGCCAACTGCATAAGTATTGCAGGACCAGCCTAAGACAATCTCTGCTTCAACCTTATCACCTTCAGTTACTGCGACATCGCGCATATTATCACCGAAACGCACAATATTGAGGTGTTTAGAAAACTTATAAGCGCGAATTACATCAACCCAAGACTGAATCTTTTTTAGCACGCTAGAATCTTGATAATATCCAATTGCGATTTCCCGATTTATATGCATTCTCGTCAAAATAAAACTGTGTTCTTTATCGCCATGCGCCGATTGATTTAGATTCATAAAATCCATATCAATTGTTGGATAAGGTATTTCCTTATTAGCTTGAGTATGCAGATGAAGATATGGTTTTTGAAGTAATTTTAGTCCTCTAATCCACATTTTACTCGGCGAAAAAGTATGCATCCAAGCCATTACACCGATAACATCATCATCGTAGTTTGCTCTTTTAATAATGGTTTCAATAGCTTCGCTAGTCGTGCAAAGATCTGTTACAATAATCTCGACATTTTTTAAATGAGCATTAAAATAACTAGCAATTTTTTCAGCATCATTTCTAACTTTCAATAATGCATCATCCCCGTAGAGAAACTGACTACCTGTCAAAAAATAAATTTTATCCATAACTTTTTCCTCCTTATTTCAAAATAAAGTTAATGATATTTTTTGCACTTTTTAACGCCAAATCTATTTTCGGTGTAATTTTATCGCCGTCATGATATTTTCTGAGATATAACTCAATATAGCCATGCACTGCATCGGTATGTTCAACAATATAATCTACTCCACCGCTTTTTAACACTTCTTCAAACCTTAATCCGTCTTGCCTTAATCGATCATTATCAGAAATAATTAAATATGTTTTTGGTAATTTTTTTGCTTCTTCACCGCTTAGATAATTTGGTGAAACAAGGGGATTTTTTCTCTTTTCATGACCAGGGCAATAACGTTCTTCAAATTCCGAAAGTAATCGATTGGAAAAATTATATGGCTCTTTATAACGTTTAGACATTGGTAGGTATAACTCGGTATACGGATAGTCTAAAATCATCTTCTTAAACTTATAATCATTCTCGCGATTTTTTTTAATCACCATCGCGGCAGCTAAGTTGCCTCCCGCTGAATGTCCTATAATAATGATGTTATTTTTGTCAATGTCTGGATATTTATTTAAAATATACTTTATCTGCTCATCAATTTCTTCCAGTTGAACCGGAAAATGTTTTTTGTAGGATAATGAATAATCTACCGCAATAACATGCATTGATGTTTTTTGATTTAAAAGGAAAGAAAAGCAGTCTTCATCTAATGATGTTCCGTAACAAAATCCCCCTCCATGGATATTGACGATTAGACCGCCTTTCCCCTTTGCGTAAAGTAAATCAAGATGAGTTTTTTTTAAATATTCTTTTTCTAGATGGCAGAGGAGATGTTTTCTTCTTTTTCTTTTAAATAAATCTGCTCCCTGCAACGGAGAAAATAATGTCGCAATATATTTCATTGATGATCACCTTGTCCATAATAAGCATTCTTACCATGCTTACGGAAATAATGTTTATCTTGAATATATTTGTTAGCTTCTTCTATCTTAGGCGAAAGCGTCTCACTTAGGTACGCCATCTTGGCCACCTCCTCTAAAACCACCGCGTTTTCTACTGCCTTCGCAGCATTTTTAGCAAAAGTGAACGGTCCATGATTTTTTAATAAGATTGCACCCATTGCCTGAGGGTCAAGATTGTATCGAGCAAAGTATTCAACGATAACTTTACCTGTATTTTTCTCATAGTCTTCATCAATCTCTTCTTTGGTGATAGTTCTCGCGCATGGTATTGAACCATAAAAATAGTCAGCATGCGTCGTTCCATAGCATTTAATATCTTTTCCAGCTTGACAAAACGCTACTGCAAAAGTTGAATGAGTATGGACGACTCCTCCTATTTTTTCAAAGGCTTTATATATTTCTAAGTGCGTTTTTAAATCAGAAGATGGCTTTAATTTTCCTTCAATTACCTTGCCATCTAAATCAACAACCACAATATCATCAACTGTCATCGTTGAATAATCAACTCCGCTTGGTTTAATGGCTATAACACCTTTTTCGCGGTCAATTTCACTTGCATTTCCCCAAGTAAGAACGACTAAGTTATGTTTTACTAAATCGAGATTTGCACGGTAAACGCGCTCTTTTAATTCTTGATATGGTGAATCACTAGCCGATGGTAAGACAAAATTCTTTTCAACATTTAAATAATTTTTGAATTGATCTAAATATTTCAAATACTGCTCGCGGCGAGATAAATCCGGGTAGGTAATTGTCTTTTTTTCTTCATTGAAAACTTTATTATTTAAAAAGTCTTCTAGCGACATATCGCGGTAAAAATAATATCTAGCTAGCAAAGCCATTCCGTATGGTCCACCTTCATTAGCGTGCTCGTATGTGATTAAAGGTGTATTAAACGCAGAAGCCAATAATGAAGCTATAACATTTTTAGTTTTAAATAATCCTCCATGACCAACTAATGCATCAATATTTACATTTTCTTTTTTAAGCGGCTCCATCCCAATTGAAATAACATTGAAAGTCGAATATAGCATAGATAAAATAAATTCACTTAAGGAAAATTTATCATCCTTCTCTCTGATTACCATCGGTCTTCCATCTTCAAAGGTAAGTATTGGCTCGCCGGAGAAGAAATTATAATTATAAACTTTGACATCATCTTGATATTTCATAGCTTCATTAAACAATGAAGAATAACGTTCATCAGCTTTTCTTTCAATATTATTAACTTTGTCATACTCTTTAAATAAATTTAACCACTTATTCAAATCACTAGAGCAATTATTGGCATGGACCATCGCTGTCGGTTTTCCTTCTGGCGTTGCGACAATGTCGAGAGAATGATAGTAATTTTTTAATTTATTTTCCAAAACTACCATTAAGAAAATTGATGTTCCAACAGAAATATTACCTTTTCTTTCTTTTAAAGAGTTAGTAGCAACCATTCCCGTTCCAGCATCGCCTTCAGGAGGCACTAAAACCGCACCTGGTTTTAAATCACCTTGAGGATCGAGATAAAGCGCGCCGCTTTCAGTTAATTTTCCAGCCTCTTCACCGCAGAGAAGAATCTTTGGCAAAAGCATTTTAAGGGAAAAGTGATAAATTTTATTTTCTTCAGTATTTTCAAAAAGAGACATCATCTTCTCATCGTAATCATGACCATTCAAAGGAAACATTCCTGATGCTTCACCGACTCCTAAAACAAAACATCCTGTTAAAAGGTAATGAATATGGCCGCTTAAAGTCGTCAATTTATCTAACGATTTAAGATGTTCTTCTTTATCAATCATCGCTTGGTAAAGATGAGCAATCGACCAGCGTTCTGGAATATTAAATGAAAACAATCGAGAAAGTTTAGCTGCGGCAATAGAAGTATTAGTATTTCTCCAAGTTCTAAAGCGTGATAATGGTTGATAGTTTTTATCAAGCGGTAAATAACCATGCATCATCCCCGAAATACCAATTGATTTAATATCAGTTAAAGTCTTTTTCGTCTTAAGAAAATAGTTTTCCTTAAGATTATGGTATGCTTCTTGAATTTTACTTGTAATCACCTCATAACGATAGGTATATAGATTATCGATTAATTCGTTTTCCCAATCAGAAAAACCATTGCAGACAACACCTTCATCATTTAATAAGACGCATTTAATTCTAGTAGATCCTAATTCAATTCCTAAATAGAGATTATCTTGAACCATAAATTACCACCTTTAAGTTTATAATAGGTCATTTTTTGCTAAATCAAAGAAAATTAATCGCTTTCTTTGGCAATTTATTGCTATATTATAGTTATGTTAGCGCGTTATGAAAAAAGAATATTTAAAAACGATCTTCGTGTTTGGTGTGGTAAATATCTCAATTTAAAAAATATTTCGCATTACCATGATGAAATCGAAATCATCTATGTCAACTACGGAAAGGCGACTATTTTTATTAATGAAACATTTTTTACCATTGAAAACGGACAATCTTTTTATGTACCTCAAGGGACAATCCATAAGATAATCGCCGATAATTCATCTTTGATTACGACATTTATTATTTCACCTGATTTGAATCAGCATTTATTAAAATATCAACCTACTAACTTTTTATTAAGTAAAAATTACTCATTAAATTCTCTTTACGATCTGTATATTGATGAACTAAGAAGGCAAAACCCCTTTTTTAAAATGCGAATTGAAAATGAATTTATAGAAAAAATAATTGAAATTTTTCGTCAAGAAGGATATCAAAAATGCCAAACAAAATATAATAGCGATTATTTATTACTAAAAAATATTTTAAAAGAAATTGAAGATAATTATCAAAAAATTACTTTTTCAGCAATCTGCGAAAAATTTTCATATTCACCATCGCACTTTTCCCGTCTATTTGAAAAGATAACCGGTTTGACATTTACTTCTTATCTATCATATATTCGAATTAAAAAGGCCATTGAATTAATCAAGGAAAATAAATACTCATTCACGGATATTTCCTCTTTAAGCGGATTTTCTTCAATAAGAAATTTTAATAGAGTATTCAAAAAGCTCACTTCGTATTCACCGAAAAGTCTGCCTCAGGATTATGAATTAAATAATATAAAAATAAAACTCTTCCCAGAGGCATTTGATCCAACCGAGAAGAGTTCAGTATTAATAGATAATTATTGATTATTGCTATTTGCAAGGTCTTCAGCGAGAGCTTTAATGTTACCGCGGACAACATGGTTAATCGCCGAACGGATAGTTACGCCTTCACCGATATAATTAATATCTTTTGAATTAACTAAAAGATCTTTCATAACCTTGTTAGCCATTGGTCCCCAAGAACCATTTTCAATAAGAGCAACATTTTTCTTTTGAAAATTTCTTTCAGTTAAATTTTCGATAAAGTTTCTAACGCAAGGGAAAAGTCCGTTATTATAGGTTACCGAAGCAAGAACGAGATTTTTATGAGCAAAGGCATGAGAAACAGCCTCATGGACATCATCTCTAGCTAAATCGAAGAGATAAACTTTCTTACCAAGTTTTTCTAATTCTTCTTTTAAAAGCAATACTGCTTCTTTAGTATGTCCGTAAACAGAGCCATAAGCAATTGTAACATCATTATCTTCGCTATCATAATTAGCATAGGTGATATAGTCTTTAATATACGGAGTTAAATCGCCTTCAAGAAGATTGCCGTGTAAAGAGCAAATTTTCTTGATATCTAGTTTTAATGCCTTATTTAAAAGATTTTTAACTTGTAATCCAAATTTACCAACGATTCCGATATAGTATCTTCTGCTTTCATCATGGTAATTTTCAATAGCATCATAAGTACCAAAGCGGCCAAATGCATCTGCAGAGAAAAGAATTTTTTCATTAGTTTCATAGCTCATCATTACTTCTGGCCAATGGACAAATGGAGCACCGATAAAATGTAATGTATGATGTCCGAGTTCTAAGACATCACCTTCCTTTATTACTTTTACGTGTTTGACGACATTTTCATCTTCTGGGAAGAAATTTCTGAGCATTGCAAGTCCCTGAACCGAAATAAGAATATTGACATCAGGATAGAAATTGACAATCTCCGCAATCAAAGCTGAGTGATCAGGCTCCATATGATGGATTACGAGATAATCAAGTGATTTATCACCTAATGAAGATTTTATATTGTTAATAAATTCATCTTTAAAATTGATATCGACGGTATCGAGAAGACAAGTTTTATCATCGAGAATCAGATAGGAATTATAACGCATACCGAATGGTACTTTATATTGTCCTTCGAATAAATCGATATTTTTATCATCGACGCCGACGTTGATAATATTGTTACTGACTTTAATCATAAATTAACCTTCTTTCCGCGTCTATTATACAAAAGTTTGCTCTATTTTAAACTAATATTTTAAAAAACGGTGATAAAGGTTATTCGGCAGCATTAGCAAATTGCGAATTGTATAGTTCAGCATAGAATCCTTTTTGTTCCATAAGTTCTTTATGCGTTCCTTTTTCAACAATATTTCCATCGCGCATAACCAAGATTAAATCAGCATTTTTAATCGTACTCAAACGATGAGCAATAACAAAAGAGGTTCTTTTTTCAGTGAGTTTATCCATCGCATTTTGAATCAATATTTCAGTTCGAGTATCAACTGAAGATGTAGCTTCATCAAGAATTAGCATTGGAGCGTTTTGAATCATCGCTCTAGTAATCGTCAATAACTGCTTTTGCCCGGCAGAAATAGATAAGTTCTCATCGAGAATCGTATTATAGCCATGCGGTAATGTCTTAATAAAATGATGAACTCCACAGGCTTTTGCAGCTTTAATCATAACTTCATCAGAAACGTTATTATTATATTTTAAGTTATCTCTAATCGTTCCGTTGAACAGCCATGTATCCTGCAAAACCATTCCGAAGAGTGAATGAACATTTTCCCGGGTTAAATCACTAGTCTTGATTGAATCAATCGCGATATATCCAGAATTTAATTCATAAAACCTCATCAGCAAATTTACTAAAGTCGTCTTGCCAGCTCCAGTTGGACCAACAATAGCTACCTTCATTCCAGCTTTAACTTCTAAAGAGAAATCCGGAATAATAATTTTATCGCTTGTATATCCAAAACGGATATGTGAGAAAGTGACATCGCCTTTTAATTTTGCTGGATCGAGATATGCTGTCTTAGTTGATTCATCGCTAACTTCCGTCTGATTGAGAAATTCAAAGACTCTTTCACTTGCCGCGGATGCTTGTTGAAGATAATTATTGCATTGGGCAATTTGACTTAGAGGATTTGAGAAAAGTCTAACATAAATCATAAATGCTGTAATAACACCGATATCGATTTGCTTATAAAACATCAATACAGCTCCGACAACGCAAACTGCAGCAAATCCTAAATTACCGATAAAAGCCATAATAGGCTGCATTAAGCCTGAGAGAAATTGCGATTTCCAATCGGTCGAAAAGAGTTTATCATTTATTTTCTTAAACGATTTTTCATTTTCCTCAATTCCATTAGAAACTCTAACGATTGAGTGGTTGGTATATATTTCCTCGACTTGGCCATTTACTTTTCCTAAAATTATTTGTCTAGCTAAGAAATATTTCTGCGATTTTTTCATAATTAAAATCATTAAGATAAATCCGATACAAGTAGAAATAATCGCAGTAAACGCCATGATATAATTAGTAACAAACATCATAATTAGGCAGCCAAAGAGCAAAGTAATTGATGAAAATAATGGAGCAATTGAGCTATTAAGCGCTTGGCTAATCATATCAACATCATTGGTGATGCGGCTTAGAATATCACCAGTTAAAGTTCCATCAATATATTTTAATGGCACTTTGTTGATTTTAACATTAATATCTTGTCTTAATTTTTTACTAACCTTATTAGTAATAATCGACATAATTAAATGTTGAATATAGTTTAATAAAGCCGATGAGATATAAAAAATCATCAATAAAATACAAATTTTTACAACTTCTTCAATATTAATTGCTCCGGCAAGAATACCAGATGAAATAAGGTTAGTTACTTTTTCAATGTAAGAAGGTCCAGCGATCGAAAATACTGTACCTATAACGGCAAAGATAATTGCAACCACCATAAATGGAACAAATCTTTTGCAGTAATTAAGAAGCTGCTTCATCGCTGATAAAAACGAACCATTTCTGCTCTGCGATTGAGCTTGCTGATGCATCATCATTCTAGGCATTATAATTCCTCCTTATCTAGCTGTGAAAGTGCTATTTCTTGATAAACTTTACAGTCTTTTAATAATTCTTCATGAGTTCCTTTACCGACGATTTTTCCTTCATCTAAGACGATAATTTCATCAGCATTTTTAATTGTTCCAATTCTTTGAGCGACAATTATTTTTGTCGTATCTTTCATTTTTTCATTTAGAAGTGTTCTTACTTTCAAATCGGTTTTATAATCAAGCGCGGAGAAAGAATCATCAAAAATTAAAATTTCTGGTTTTCTAGCAAGAGCTCTAGCAATTGACAATCTCTGCTTTTGGCCTCCTGAAAGATTTTTTCCGCCTTGTTCAATAATATATTCTTCTTTGCCCGGTTTGCTATTAACAAATTCTTCTGCTTGAGAGACGTTAAGCGACTGTAAAAGATTTTCTTCATCTTCATCTGCTAATGATTGACCATAGAAAATATTATCTTTGACACTGCCGTTAAACATGATGGATTTTTGAGAAACATAGCCAAAACGATTATAAAGATTTTTAAATGTATAATCTTTTAAATTTACACCATCGAGTAAAATTTCTCCTTTATCCGGATCATAGAAACGGACAGCGAGATTAACCAAAGTAGATTTTCCTGAACCAGTCGCTCCAATAAACGCTAAAGTTTTTCCTTTTTCAACTTTAAAGGAGATATTTTGTAAGACTTCCTCCTTACCTTCTTCTTTTTCATCATTATATGAGAAGGAGACATTTTTGAATTCTAGTTCACCTTTTAATTCAGTTTCACCAGAAAATTGACCTTCTTTAATATCGACTTTAGTGTTCAATACTTCATTGATTCTCTTGGCGGAAACCATTGCTCTTGGAACAATCATAAAAATTGCTACCAGCAATAAAAATGCCATTACAACTTGCATTGCATATGAAGAGAAAACAATCATATTAGAAAAGATATTTTTTTGCGATTCTAACGAAGTTGCATCATCGATTGTATAAGCTCCAATCCAATAAATAGCTAACGATAAACCATTCATAATCAACATCATAAACGGATTTAAAATCGCCGTTGCCAAAGATGTAAATAAATTATTTTTAGTTAAATCAGCATTAACTTTTTCAAACTTATTTAATTGATAATTTTCGGCATTAAAAGCCTTAATAACTCTTAAACCAGTTAAATTTTCACGAGAAACACCATTCACCGCATCGGTAAACTTTTGAACTTTTCTAAAACGAGGTAAGCATAAAGAAACAATTATAGCCAACACTGTAATTAAAATACCAACAGAAATTCCGGTTGCCATTACCCAACCAGTAGTTCCTTTATCAACAATTTTTAAAATTGCTAAAACTGCAGTAATTGGTGCTCTAACCATTACTTGCATACCCATAGCGATTGTCATTTGCATTTGGGTAACATCATTAGTAGTTCTAGTAATTAAAGATGCAGTCGAAAAATTATCTATCTCGCTTTGTGATAGCGATAAAACTTTGCTATAAAGAGCATATCTCACATATTTAGCAAAATTTGATGATAAAACTGCAGATAAAAATCCAACAATTGCTGAAATTATTCCGCTTCCTATCGCGCACAAAAGCATTTTTATGCCTGGTAAGGCGACATCGGAAAGCTGAAAATTCGCACTATAAAACAGATTAGTTAAATCAGACATATAATCTGGTAATTTAAGATCTAACATAACTCCACAGACAATTAAGATAATTGCAACTATTAATGCTAAGTAATCTTTTGTCTTTAGATATTTAAATAATCTGAGCATTATAAAATCCTCCTTGTGAGTTATGTTACATATTTAGCAAAAGTTTTGTCAATATTTATTTACTATAAATATTTATTTACATTTTTTACATCTTTATTTATAATCTCGTTAAGGGAGAAAAAGCATGAAAGAGGAGCAAATAAGAATTTTTTTGGAAGAAATTTTCCAAATAATGCCAAAATATAAGCAAAAGGTGATGACTCCGCCAATGTTCGAAGGGAAAAAATTATCTCTTTTGCAGCATATATCTACAATCATCTTAAATGATCACGAGCCATTAACTTTGAATCAATTAAGTGAATTAAATAATATTTCAAAACAACAAATGTCAAAAGTTGTTGAAAGTTTACTAAATTTAGAGTTAGTTAAGAGAGAAATAGATCCAAATAATAGGAGGCAAATTCTTCTTTCATTAAGTAAAAAAGGAAAAGAATTTATTAGGAAGTTAAGACAAGAGCATTTTGAACAATTAAAAACCTCTTTAGAGAAATACTCAGAAGAGGAGCTAATATCTATTAATCATCATATTAAAGCCATTGGAGAAATACTTTCTAGCAAATAAATAAAATATTTAATTTTTTATATAAGATACTATTTTGAGGAGGCACTATGTCTGCGATTACTGTAACTATTATATCTTTATGTATTATTTTTGCTGGAACTACTTTAGGTTCAGCACTTGTTTTCTTTTTTAAAAAGAGTTTTTCAAATAAAACATCAAACATTATTCTCGGTTTAGCATCTGGTATCATGATTAGTGCTGCTATCTTCGGCCTTCTTTTACCATCAATTGAACAAGGGAAATCAATATATAATAACTTAGCAGTTCTACCAGTTGTTGGCGGATTTATCCTCGGAGGTTTATTCTTGACCTTGATAGATTTATTAGTTCCTCATTTTCATAAACATTCTGGAGAAGAAGAAGGCTTAGATAGCAAATTATCTAATCAAACCAAATTTTTCTTAGCAGTCACAATTCATAATATACCGGAAGGTTTAGCTGTTGGCTTCGCCTGCGGAATGGCTCTTTCGACAAACAATAACGCCTTAATCTTTAGTGCATTATCGCTAGCTATCGGTATTACAATACAAAACTTTCCAGAAGGTGCCGCGGTTTCTATTCCGTTATTAGAAGAAAATGTCAGCAAGGGAAAGGCATTTACATATGGAGCTCTTTCAGGATCTGTTGAACCCATTTTTGGTTTAATTGGCGTCTTCATTTCTACACAGTTAGCGATATTCTTACCATGGCTTCTGGCTTTTGCTGCTGGAGCGATGTTCTATGTTACCATCGATGAATTAATCCCTTCTTCGAGAAAAGGTAATCATGGTCACTATGGTCTTTGGTCATTTATGATTGGATTCTGCGTAATGTTAGTTTTAGAGCTCGTTCTTTAATAATTAGATTAAATTAACAATCCGGTTAAATCCGGATTTTTATTTATCTTTATTAATAGTTCTATAGACTAAAATAATTATATAGCATATACTATTTATAAGGAAGTGAATCTTATGAATAATGAGCAGGAATTTATTTCTGAATTAATCACAATGACAAAACTAGAAGGCATTAATTATCTAACGACTTTTCTTTCAGGTGAAGATGCTGTCTTACGCTGCATTTTTTTTAATAAAGGTATCTCGCCACAAGAATTAGCACATATGCTGAATGTTACAAAAGGCCGCATCAGCGTTCTTTTAAGAAATCTTACTAAAAAAAATTATATTGAAATGAGCATAAATAAAGAAGATCATCGAAAAGTTGACCTTGAGTTAACATCAGTCGGTTTAAATTATTTTAAAAGTATCGGTGAAAAGGCCGAAAAATATTTTGATATCCTCTTTGAAAGGCTAGGCAAAGAACAAACCGAACAGTTGATTGCCATGCTAAAAAAAATCAATCAGGTGATGAAAGGAGTAACGTTATGAGTTTTATTGAATTTAGCCACGTTAATAAAATTTATCATATGGGCGATACCGTTGTTAAAGCTAACGACGATGTCAATTTTACAATTGATGAAGGAGAATTCGTTGTCGTTGTCGGTCCTTCAGGGGCTGGTAAAACTACGATTCTCAATATCCTCGGAGGAATGGATACTTGCACAGACGGAATGGTGAAAGTCGGAGATAAAATTATTTCTTCGTTCAAAGAAAAAGATTTGACGCTTTATAGAAGAAATGATGTCGGATTTGTCTTTCAATTTTATAATCTAATGCCCCATCTAACCGCAAAGGAAAATGTTGAATTAGCTAATGAAATTGTCAAAAAACCGCTTGATACAATTAAAACTCTAGAACAAGTCGGATTAAAAGATCGCATGAATAATTTTCCATCACAATTATCTGGAGGTGAACAGCAAAGAGTAGCAATCGCAAGAGCAATTGCTAAAAATCCTAAAATACTTCTCTGTGATGAACCAACTGGCGCACTCGATTATGAAACAGGAAAACAAATTCTTAAATTGCTGCGCGAAGTATCGAATAAAATGCATAAAACAGTTATTATCGTTACCCATAACCTTGCATTTACAAAATTAGCTGACAAAGTTATCGAAATACGTAATGGCCATATCCAAAGCGAAATCAAGAATCAGGATGTTATGAGCATTGATGATCTTGTCTACTAGGAGGGATCGTTTATGAAAAAAACATTTATTCGTTCTTTTTTCAAAAATATCATTCATAGTTTATCGCGTCTTCTGTCTATTATTTGCATAGTGATTCTCGGTGTTGGATTTTTAGTAGGATTACTTACAAGCGCACCTAATGTCGAAAATTCGATTGACCATTACTATGACCAATATAATGTCTCCGATATCGATATTATGTCAACTCTTGGTGTCGACGAAAAAGACAAAGAATTTCTATTAGAAAATATTGACGAAATTGAAAATATCAAACTTGAATCGCGTAATGATATGTACGTTAGATATAACAATGATACTCTCGTTGCAAAAGTTATCGACTATGATTTTGATTCCGTCATTAACAAAATTGAATTAAAAGAGGGTCGTCTTCCGGCAAACGGGGATGAAATAGTCGTTAACATATCTAACAACTGGCTTTTAAATTTAAAAATTGGTTCAGTAATTACAATTGATAATCATCGATATACAATCGTTGGAAAAGTTCTTGATCCTAATTATTTTGACAAAGCCAAAGTCACATCATCATTGGGCAAAGGATATCTAGAAGCTGTAATTTTCCGTGATGCTAAATATGTTGATATTGAATATTACACCGATATCTTTATCACTGTTAAAGGCGCAGAAGAGCTGGATGCTTTTTCTAGTCGATATGATAATTTGATTTCAAACGTCACAACACAGATTGATAATCTCAAAGACGAAATCAAAGACTACAAATTTCAAGCTATCCTCGAAGAAATTTACTCATCAGTCTATCAAATAGTCTATGAAGAAACTAGTCAAACAGTTTTATCCGAAGCTCAAAACGCAGCCAAAGAGCAAATTACATCTCTCATCCAAAGTCAAGTGCAATCATCAGTAACATCATCCATAGAAAAGCAAATAACTGATGAAATAACTACTGGAATTAGAGAACAGCTTATTGAGCAAATTAAACAAGCTCAGCCTAATCTCACAGATGAAGAGGTCGAATCATTAGCCGATCAACAGATGGCATCCGAAAGTATTTCACAAACAATTTCTTCATTAGTTTCTCAGCAAATGAATACTCAAGAAACTAAAGATTTAATCGCTTCAACAGTTGCAGAACAAATGCAATCAGATGAAACTATAGCGGCAATTAACTCTCTCTATGAAAGTCAAATTGCTAGTGAAACATTTCTTTCCCAAGTTAATACTGCTATTGAAAATGCGATGAAAAGCGATGATGTTGTCAAAGTTATAAACGATACAGTTGATGAGCAATTTAACGAAAATGTCGATGAAGAATCCTTTATGTTAATCGTTCTCGACCGTCAATATTATCAAGCTTTCCGTTCCATTCAAGAAAACGTTAACAAGATTAATGTTATCGCCTTAATCTTCCCAGTATTCTTCTTCTTAGTTGCCGCATTAGTTGTTTTGACAACTATGACTAGAATGGTCGAAGAAGAAAGATTACAAATCGGTACTTTGAAATCGCTTGGTTATACTCGCGGAGCGATTATGGCTAATTATATCGGATATGGTCTATTTTCATCGGTATTCGGAGGATTACTCGGCGTTGCATGCGGAGTCTATATTCTCCCATCAATTATTTATAATATCTTTAACGCTAATTATCTCTTACCGCCATTTGTCATGACATTCTCCTATCCATCAATTCTTTTATCATTCTTCTTGATGGTTATTATCATTTTATTAACTACCATCTTAACTGTCGGAAAAACATTAAAAGAGAAACCTTCTGATTTGATGGTAAAAAGAGCTCCGAAACCTGGTAAAAAGATTTTATTAGAACGTGTTCATTTCATTTGGAATCATCTAAAATTCAAGAATAAATCTGCTTTAAGAAACGTCTTCCGTTATAAGAAGCACATGATTATGACGATTGTTGGAGTCGCCGGATGTTCAGCCTTGCTCGTCTGCGGATTCGGTATCAAAGATTCTTTTGATGACATGGTTATCAATCAATATCAAGATGTATTACGTTATCAATTATCCGCGTCGGTTGCTGACACAAATAAAGACATTGAAATTCTTATCCCATATGAAAAAACTTCCGTGGCTATCGAGTCAGCCTATCTAAATGATAAAGATGATACTCGCTATGATTTTTCATTGGTAGTTACCGCTGACTTGAATGCTTTAAAATCTTATGTCAGTTTAGAAAATGTCAACTATAGCAGCGATTCGATTATCGTCTCAAAGCAATTAAGCGATAAAATATCTGATGATAAAACATTTACGTTAATCGACCAGGGCAGAAACGAATATAAGCTAACATATAGCAATGTAATGACAAACTATCTCGGCAATTATGTTTTTATCACATTAGAGAACTATCAAAAGATTTTTGAAAAAGATATCACTCTAAACACTTTTTGGATCAAAATACCATCTCTTGATAATGATTTAAAAGAAGAAATAGCCCAAGCATTGCTTGATGATACGAATGTTACTTCCTATGAATTTACTAGTGATACACAAAAGACATATCAAGATACTTTTGAAAACATCGGCACCTTAGTCTACTTCTTAATTATTTGTTCTGGAGCATTAGCCATCATTGTCATTTATAACTTAACTAATATCAACATCATTGAAAGAAATAAGGAAATAGCGACTTTAAAAGTTCTCGGTTATAAGCGGATGGAAGTTGCAAATTACATCTATAAAGAAACCTTTATTCTTACTACTTTAGGTATATTAGTCGGATTATTAGTTGGTTTCCTCCTCCATCAATTCATTATGTTCAATGTCGATTCGCCTGGTGTAATGATGTATCGGGGAATTAGATGGTATTCCTATATCTATTCAATTTTATTATCTTATCTCTTCTTAATTATCGTCGATGTCCTTCTCTACTTTAAACTAGAAAAGATTAAAATGGTTGAATCATTAAAATCAGTCGACTAAAAAAGGTGTCCTTCGCGGACATCTTTTTAAATATTTAAATTTAGCTCAATCGGGCAGTGATCTGACCCCATAATATCCGTATGGATAATGGACGATATCAGTTTATCTTTCAAACCTTCATCAATAATAAAATAGTCGATTCGCCAACCAGCATTATTTTTTCTTGCGTTAAAGCGATAACTCCACCAAGAATATTCGACTTGCTCAGGATGCAAGTAGCGATAAGTATCAATATACCCTTCGCTTAATAAAGCGCTGAAAGCCGCTCTTTCTTCATCGGTAAATCCAGCGTTATGGTGGTTAGTCGCTGGATTTTTAATATCTATTTCTTCATGGGCGACATTTAAATCACCGGCATAGACAACATGCTTTTTTGCCTTTAAAGAATTTAAGTAGTCAACTAGATTTTTTTCAAAGTCTAAACGGAAATCAAGTCTTTTTAGGTTCTCTCCAGAATTAGGGACATAACAAGCGACATAGTAAAAATTCTCAAATTCTAAAGTAATAACTCTTCCCTCTTCATCATAAAGATTATCTGTTAAACCATAATGAACGGATAAAGGATTAATTTTTGAAAAAACTGCGACCCCAGAATAACCTTTTTTAACTTTAGAATTCGTGTAAAATATCTGATATCCTTCTTTTTGCAATGGGAAAATGTCATCGGAGAGTTTAGTTTCGTTTAAAGAAAAGATATCTGCGTTTAAATCATCAAATGTATTTTCAAAATCTTTTTTTAAAATAGCTCTTAAGCCATTTACATTAAATGAGACGAATTTCATAATTAGTTTCCTCTTCCATATCATAGTTAATTTTAAAATTTTGGTAAATATAAATTATTTATCTTTATAATTTATTGGCTAAGTGTAAAATTTTAGTTGTATGAAAATGTGTTTAAAACTTTTCTGGATATTTTTTAAGCTCGGATTATTTACTTTTGGTGGTGGATACGCGATGATACCTCAGTTAAAAGAGATAATCGTCGAAAAAGAGCATTTTTTAACCGAAGATAAAATGATGGAAATAATCGCGATTGCTGAATCTACACCTGGTCCATTAGCGGTTAATTCAGCGACATTTGTCGGATATCAACAAAAAAAGATTTTAGGTGCCTTTTTTGCTACTTTAGGCGTTGTTTTACCATCCTTAATTATCATTTTTATTATTTCCTTATTTTTTGATACTTTTATCGCGAATAAATATGTCGCATACGCTTTTTCTGGAATCAAATGCGCGGTAGCTTTTTTAATAATTAAAGCTGCAATTGAAATGTTTATAAAATTAGAAAAAACAGTTTTTAATATAGTAGTTTTTCTTGCTGTTTTTATAGCCATGTTGCTATTAGAGCTTTTTGCTATTTCATTTTCATCTATTTACTTTATTTTAATCGGAGGCTGCTTAAGTATTTTTATCTACTTAATCCTCTATTTTAAGAATAAAAGCAAAAATAAAAATGAGGAGGAGAAGAAATGATTTATTTAACTCTCTTCTTTGAATTTCTAAAAATCGGTTTATTCACCTTTGGCGGAGGCTATGCCATGATTCCTCTGCTGAAAGAAACAATTGAGGAGCATAACTGGATGAGCGAAGAAACATTTTATTCTTTTATCGGTGTCTGTGAATCAACGCCTGGTCCAATCGCGGTTAATATGGCGACTTATGTTGGATCTGTTCAGGGAGGTATACTCGGATCCATCTGCGCGACTATCGGAGTAGTCTTACCTTCATTTATCATCATTGTTTTAATCGCTGCTGTCTTTGCAAAATTATTACAAAATAAAATTGTTAACGCCTTTTTAAAAGGAATTCGGCCAGTTATTATCGCTTTAATTTTAGAAGCCGGAGTTATCATGCTTATTAAGAATTTCGGATTTGTTAATCTTGAAACTTTTAGTTTTGATTACATTTCCTTAATTATTACTTTCTTGATACTAATTATTTATTTTATCTATCGTTTTGCCTTTAAAAAAAGCCTCGGAACGATACCTTTGATTATCTCTTCCGCGGCTTTGGGTATTATTGTAAATATAATATTTAACCATTGATCATTAATAAAACAAAAACAATTACAATCACAACAAGCAAGTAAAAAGCAACTGAAGCGATACCTAATAAAATAATAACTTTATCATCACGCGCGATATTCTTTCGATTTAAATAACCTAGAATTAATCCATAGAAAGGAATAATCGCGGAAAGAATAATTTGATAAAGCGGCCATTTTTCTTTTAGTTCTAATGGTGAAATAAATGAAGTATTTTTTAATGATGGATCATTATCAAATCCGCAGAAGGGGCAGATTTTTTCATCGTCTTTAAGTCTTGCTCCACATTTTTTGCAATATATCATATTTTGCTCCTAAAGAAGTTCTTTCTTTAAATAAATTGAATCTTGTTCAGTAATCTGTCTAATAACTTTGCATGGATTACCGCATGCCAATGAATGTGGAGGGATGCTTTTAGTAACAACGCTTCCCGCCCCAATAATAGAGCCCTCGCCTATTGTTACTCCTCCAACAATCGTAACATTACCGCAAATCCAGCAGTTATCACCGATATGAATTTCTTTGCCATATTCTTTATCGGTTACACGATGTTTTTCATTAATATAATAAGCTCTTTCCTGAGGTAAAAAAGGATGCATAGGAGTTAATAAAGAAACATTAGGACCGCAGAAAACATCATTTCCAATAATGACTTTAGCAACATCTAGACATGTAAAATTAAAATTAGCGTAGAAATTCTTTCCAGTAAAAATATTTATTCCGTAATCGAAAAAAATTGGTCCTTGAAGATAGGTATTTTCTCCGCGATTAGGCATCAAAACATCAAGAATTTCTTTTCTTTTCGTATCTTCTTCATCATATGTATGATTATAATCAAGGCAATAATGATGCGCTCTTGTTCTTAACAAAAGCAATTCATCATCATTAGGATCATAAATCTTATTTGCTAACATCTTTTCCTTTTCAGTCATAATAAACCTCTTATATATTTTTATCTTATAACAAAATAAATTATAAATAAAGTTAAGAACATAAACTTTCTAACCGGACAAAACATGTCCTCACATAATTAAGTTTTTATCGATTATAATAACTTTACTAAGAAACCCTTAGTAAACAAATATCGTTCTTTGAAAATTAGTTTGTTACACCTCGGTGCAGGCATCTTGTGCGATGGCCGAGGCGTGGCCTTGATAATCTCTTCTGCGGGATACTGCAGATGTAGGTGAGACCTTGAGGAAACAAAAAGGTATCCGCATTAACAAATGCGCTGAGGTCAATGTCGCTGAATGTTGTTCGATGTAAATGTCTTCTCATCAGGCGCGATAAGAGGCTCCATAGTGATATGTCCCGCGTCAAGAAGCAAGCCTGAGAAACTTGTTTCTTCGCTCTCAACTAAGCGTGCGACTTGATGCTAAGTAATTAGCTATAACTGTTTGAGAAGGATTGAGTAGCAGAATGTCCATGTTTGCAAATTAAGGAATTTGTATGCGTATAGCTGAAGCTCTGTGAAAGTTGGATGATGATTTAGTTCATCCCGTTGTCCGGTTTATCCCATTTTGGAAGTTTAAAGGTAGCTCCTTTAGATTCAGCCCAACGTGAACGTGCATGAATAACAGATTACAATAAATTCAGTAGGGTGAAGATCCGTAACATTCTAATTTTCAGGGAACGATAAATTAGTTACCTTAATGGTAACTTTTTTTATGAAAAAAATCCTCTCAAGAGAGGATTTCTATAATTGATACATTAAATACTTCACTTATTCTTTTAATCACCGCGAGAGAAGAAGTGCCAATGGTTTCGAAGCGGCGAATTTGTCGTTCACTATAGCCGAGAAGATTACCCATTTCAACTTGAGTGATCTGGTTGATTAAACGAATATTTTTTATATTTTGTGCTATTTTTTCCATCTTCAATCCCTCCTTTTTTAGGACAAAAAAACAAAAGAAAAAATTCTTTTTAGAAATATTAATATGTTCTTTAGTCAGTGAATGAATTGTACCATATAAAATAAATATTGTAAAGATATTTTTTTACTTTTTTACATTGGTAATTGTACTAAGATTGTTAAGTTTTATAAACAAATTAATTAATTATTAAACTAATAAAAAAGAGTCTCCTTTTTAATTACTTAACGTTAGCGGCTAAAACACTTGCATATTCAAGTAACAGCAAATATTTTTCAGTATTACTCATTATGCCTAGATCAGCAGTTACTTTTTCTATTCCATTGGCAACAGTATTATTTGAAAATTCAACTCGAGTTTTTAAGAACTCTAATTTTGTTTCAGTAGATAACGTTGTATCATTTACCCAGCCCTCATGTAAACTAATAAATCCTAAAGCTTTTTTCACATTATTATTTCTAATAATCAACTTACCTGTTCCAAGATTAACTGCACTAGGTTTATCCAATGTAATTTGGATTGCATTATCTTTTCTTTCATTTTTATTAGTTTCAATTACACTTAAGTAAAATTCGTTATTTTCAATGATTCTATCTCTATCATTTCCCGGCATCATAGTGTTAATTGATTTTGTAGAATTCATTATTTTATTATTTCTAATTTCATATGAAATATCAGGCGCTGTAGCGGTAATAGCATTGTTATCCTTGATATTATAGAATTGGCAACCATCAACTACGTAATGTGCTCCACCATTTAATGTTAAAGTACAATTAGCAAAATAAACATTTTTAATAATAACATTATATTCTTCAGTATAGTTTAAATTAATTCCACCACTTCTATTATCTTTATTATAATAGTTGGAAGCATAATATTTATTTTCAATTGTTATTGTATTTCCAGATTGTTCTATATGATTGCTTGGCACTACAAATGAAATGTCTGTAAAAAATTTAGAATTTTCAGAATCACTATCGATAGCGACACTAGTAGAATCACCAACACCTTTAGTTGTAGTTTCAGGTACTATATATGGTCCATTGATCAAATTTAATTTAGTAATATTTTCAAGATATGCTTCATCTTCCAATTCAAACAAATTATTATTTAAATCAAAAGTGTGTTCAGCACTAGAAGTCTTAGCTAATGATGACTTTAATGTTACTAGGCTTAATAATGCATAATTGTATACTCCAGTTTGTAATCTTCTATCATCTGGATATACTGCCCATAATTCTACGTCACTTGTATAATTAGCTGGGAATTCAATAGTTCCAGAATCTCTGTCTAATAATACAGTAGACACATTCTTTCTATCATAAGCAAACACATATGATTTCGAACTTGTTTTAAAATGATTAGAATTAATACCATTTTCCTCGATTAAAGTTACAAGTTTAGGCAATGTAATATCATCATCTAAAGTATGTTCAGCTTTTAATAAGATATTATATTGAGTGCATAGTTGTTCGTCTACAGATTTATTTGCCTTCTCTGTGAATGACAAACCGATACTGTGGCTAAAATAGCTAAAATAGCGATAACCACCAAAAGTTCTACAAGAGTAAAACCTTTTCTTCTGTTAGCTTTCATAACAAAAAATTCCTCCTTTTAAAGCAGTTTCATTGTATTTACTCATTATTTTTATTGTCAATATAATTGCATAAAAGTATATTAAATTATATTTTTATCTATCTATTTTCTTACTTTATTATATATTAATATATATTATTATAAGATACCATTTTAGAAATTTATCTATATATTATTATATTTATCTAACAAAAAAATCTAGCTTACTTTAAAGCTAGATTCTCTCTTTTAACATCGACATATGAAGTAGGTGGATATTTTGGATTATACTTATCATGCTTTCCACCACCGGTTTCATTACCGAAGATTTTACCCCAACCATTTTCATAGTTAAGATATTCTTGGAAATCATTATAATGATTATAAGTATAGAATACGTACCTATCTTCAAAATTAGTAATCGGCTGATGGCTTTCCGTGCGACGTGAGAAAACAATTCTAGCAGCACCGCGATCAATATAATAACCATTATTATAAATTGAACTAATATGTGAACTTGTTCTCGTTCCAGTTGTACCAATATCGATTTCATAATAATATAAATCACCACCGCACCCTTGGATCCGCGGTAATTCTGGTTCATAAGGATACTTATCGGTATCACCAGAGAAAGTAGAAAGGTTTAATCTTAAATATTCTCCCCATGGTGATGCTTCTGGATCCATTTGTTTACTTTCGACATAGTTAGCTGGAATTTCTCCAAAAGCATAAACATATGCTGCAACATCTTCTAATGTGATATATGCTCCGTCACGATAAATTTCTTTAACGACTTCACCATAACTATTAACGACATAATAGGTATCTCCGTCTTCTGAGAATAACTCGCTGCTATTTTTTATTAGCTTTCCACCATCTTGAGGTTGATAACGGCTAATTTCTGGTTCTGGATCAGGAACTGTTATTTCTCCCGACATTAAATAATGTTCGCTTCTGAGCTTAGCATCATAAGCAGATGTCGCGACATGATAATTTTCGTAAAATTCATCAACATCAATATTGTCGTAAGGATCCGTGTCGGTGATTTCAATAGTTATTACATTGCTAATGACATCATCAAGGACTGCATAGATTGATGTCGTTCCAGCTTTAACTGCGGTAATTTTATCACCGCTTATTTCTAATAATCCTTCATAATTAGTCTCTTCAATTTTAACTTCTCCAACATAAGTTGAAGGTGTAACTTCATAAGAGGCAAAGACTGATTCACCGAGATTTAAAACGTTCTTTGATAAAGTTAAAGAAATGCTTTGAATTTCTTGGCTTTCAATAACTGTTAATTTAATTGAATCTTCATGTGATCCTGCTTTAACGCTTATTGTTGTCTCTCCTGGTTTTAACGCGCGAATTGTTCCCTTTTGATCAATGGTTGCAACCGAAATATCACTTGAATAATATGATAAGGTTAAAGATGAATCATCGCACCGAACAGATAGTTGATAACTTCCCCCTGCTAACAAGGTTAAATCATCATCGACAATACTTAAAAAAGTATCATGTTGCCCAAAGTTAATTTGGCAAGAGTTTAAGCTTATTACTGGTGCTAGTAAAAGCGGAAATAATAGTAAGGTTTTTAAATGTTTTTTCATATAATATCACTTAATGTGAATTATACACGTATATAAGTTATTTGAAAACCCTTAAATGATATTTATGCCATTTGTGAATAAATTATTTTTCTATCCTCAGCAAACAATGTATCTCGCAACAAAAATTAATATGATATAATGATAATAATAAATTATATGGAGGATTTTGTTATGAGAAAAAGTTTAGGTGCTAAACCTTATTTATTTCCAATGCCAGTTTTAATGATTGCTACTTATAATGAATACGGTAGCGTCGACTGCATGAATGCTGCTTGGGGAGGCACAGCTGATTATGAAAAAATTGCTATCTGTCTCGATAGCAGTCATAAAACTACGGATAATATCATCAGAAATAAAGAATTCACAGTTTCTATCGGCGTTAAGGAATATGTAACAGAATGCGATTATTTAGGTATCGTCTCGGGAAAGCAAGTTAAAGACAAATTTGCTAAATCTGGATTTCATGCCATTGATAGTGAAAAAGTTCACGCTCCGACAATTAAAGAATTACCTTTGACTTTAGAATGCACACTTGACAGAATCACTGAAGAAGAAGGATTAATGATTGGTAATATCATTAATGTTACGGTTGATGATTCAATTTTAACCGATGGCAAAATCGACATGAAAAAATTTCATGTCATCACCTTTGATCAAGCAAATAATACTTATATTGAATTAGGTGAAAAAGTAGCCGATGCTTTTAAAATCGGATTGAAACTTAAATAATGCCTATGAACAACATTAGATATGATGTCTTTATTTCTTTTAAAAATACCGATAAAGACAATAATCCTACCGAAGATAGCCAAATCGCAGCAATTCTTTATAAAGAATTAGAGCAGCGTGGCATCAAAGCTTTTTTTAGCAATGTCAGATTATTTCAATTTGGCGAAGCCGCCTATAAAGAGGCCATTGAAAAAGCCCTTGATGATAGCAAGGTTCTCGTAGCAATTGCAACAAGCGATGATTTTTTAAATAGTAAGTGGGTTAAATATGAACGCGAATCCTTCCATGAAGATATTTTAGCTGGGCGAAAAGAACATGCTTATATCGTTCCTTATATAAAAAATATCAACGTAAATGCTTTGCCTCGTTCACTAAGAGGCTATGAAACATTTCAAATTAATAATAATGTTGAAGAAGTGGTGATGTTTATTATCGCTTGCCTCAAAAAAAATAACGAATACAAAGAAAAAAAATTTGAAAAGTCATTAACTACCGGTAAAAATGTCTCGACCTACGACCCTACTAAAGGCAAAGAGTTGAAACGATTAAAAATTCAAAGTGATAATACCCGTCCGGCCGATATGCTTGCAATCGAATATTGCCTTAAAAATTTACCGCACAAAGATAAAATATATATTCTTGATGCAGGATGCGCCTATGGATATGTAACTTCTGATCGATTTTCCAAAATCGAAAATGCCTTTACTTTAGGTGTAGATATTTCAAATAAATGCTTAGAATACGCACGAGAACATAATAATTCCGATAATATAGTTTATGAATATCTTGATTTAGAAAACGAAGATTTTGATGATAATCTCACTTCCTTAATGGAAAAGTATGGCATTGATAAATTTGATATTATCTTTTCTTCATTGGTTATCCATCACTTAAAAAACCCAAACCGTTTTTTAAGAAAAATTCGGAAATATCTTTCTAAGGATGGTTTTATTATTTTAAGGGGTTCCGATGACGGATCCATGGTTAGCTGCGGAGATGACGGATTAATTAACAAAATCATCGATATGCACGTCAAAACAGATGGTATCTCTGACCGTTTTAACGGAAGAAAACTCTATGGTCAGCTAATTGCCTCGGGATATAAAAATATCAAAATGATGTCTTATATTAAGGATACGTCGTCTCTTGATATAGACGAAAAAGAAAATGTGTTTCTTGAAAGATTTGCTTACCGTAAAAATTATCTTCAAAACGCTTTAGAAAAAGATCCGTATAATATTGAAAAAAAGAACGCTTTAGAAGCTATGGTCTATGCGCTTGATATGCTTGAAAACAAATTTTCTGAAGAATCTTTTTGGTATAGCGAAATTGATTTTGTCGCTGTAGCTAAAAGAGTTTAAAAGAGGTGACATATGCAGATAGTTATTTTAATTTTAGCAATTTTGATACCGATAATCTTTATTGTCTTTTTCACGTTTAAAAACACTAAATATAAAACTTATTGCAACAATACATTTTTACTTGTCACATTATTTTTATTATCATTCTTTATTTTCTTTTTATCAGGCCTAATTAACCATGAAGATATTGGCGATTTAATCTTCTCACCGATTTTTAAAGCGATTAGCATGTTTGCTTTAGGTAACAGTGTTGAGGATTTAAATTATACTTTCCAAGGCTATCCATGGATGTACGATACATATAAGGTTTTAATTATTTATATAGATCAATTAATATGTTTGTTATCCGTTTCATTAGTTATCCTTACTACCTTCATTAAAACCTTACGCGCGAAGATGTTTAACTTTGGAAAAAGCATTAAGTCTCTCCCGTATATCTTTGATTTAAGAAATAAGAAAAGATGCGTAAAAAACGTCGTTTATACCGATTTACCTTTTGACGATATCGATTATTTTTTAAAGAAGCTTAAGAAAATTGACGGAATGGTTTTAAAGGTTGTCGTTTTGCTTTCTTCAACGAAAACTGATAGGGCTGAACATTTAACCGATATCTTAAAAATTAACGGCTATGATGTCAGCAATGAATATTTATCGGTAACTTCATTAAGAAAAATGATTTTTGCTCCTAACGGCAAGGTTAACGTTTATTCATTATTTTATCGAGATGAAGACAACATTGAATTTGCAAAAATTGCTTTAAAACTCTGTAATAGCAAAGCGATGAAAAGAAAAATTTCTAAGCAGCTTTTAAATTTTTATGTTAGCTATCAAGATGAATCATATAATAGCAAGCTCGACTTTTCTAAAGAAAGCAATGGTTGCATCCAACTCGTCAGCGAATACGATTGGGCTGCGACTAAATTTGTTTTCTATAATCCTTTGACGAGAATTCTTGATTTAGGAACATTAAAAGAAGATAAATATGCTTTTTTAAAGAAAATAGCTAATCCACCTCAGCTCCATGTTCATTTCTTCGGCTTTGGTAATATTTCTCGTAGTTTATTAAACAAAATGTTCCCAAATTATCAACTGCCTTATAAAGATAAAAAAGTTATTTATCATATTTTAGATACTGAAGGCAAAAATCTCTGTTCGTCGTATCTTTCGCAGTTTGATGCTTTCAACAGCTTTTTTAAAAACAAAGAAGAATATCTTGAGCAGAGAAGTTTTGCCGATGCTTTTATTGGATATGATATTGATTTAAATAAAGAAGATCAGATTAGAAAATACATCACTGATGTTATTTTGCCGTCATTAAAAGATAACCAGCAGCACATGATAATTATTGCTTTAGGTGCCTCATTTATCAATCTTACCTTAGCGATGAATGTCCGTCGAATCATCAAAAACTATTCATCAGCATTTAATATTGATTTAAAAGCTAAATCATTTAAGAAATCTTTAATTGTTTATCCATATATCAAAGAGAGCAACGCCTTTATGGCAAACCCTCTTTACTATGGCAGCTTTATTAATGAAATAATGTCTAAGCGCGCGAAGGATACTATTCCTTCAACAAAAGAAATTGTAAACATACTTGCAAAAACTAACAATCATGGTCATGGTGATCACTTATTTGACTATGGAAAAGATTATGAATCGTCTCGACTTTATGTTTTTGATGTTCAAGCAGATGATGTTACATTAAAAGAATGCTTTGCCAAGAAAGAAGATTATCATCTTTTTCAAAAGACTTATAAAAATCTTAATCCTTTAAATTTCCTTAAGCATTTAAGGCGTGCAACCTATATTTTAGAATCTATTCCTATTGTCGCTTTTGGACGCGGGGGATATCTTCGCGATGAGCTCTCGGATCATATCCGCGATTTAGCAGCTATGGAAAACTTCTCTTATATGCCAAAAAGCGATATTCAAAAAATTAAAGAAAGCTACGAGAAAAAGCATATTAAAATATCCGACTACCAAATCGCCCTTCAGCTTTGGAATAATTCATTAAACCATTATTTGCAAATGACTAATATCGGCTCAATCTTATCATTACCTTATAAACTCGGATTATTCGGCTATAAGTTTAAGATGAGCGAAAATTTAAAAGAAAAGGATAACTTGTCCTTGCATAATCAAGAAGTTATAGAATCAATCAATTATTCTTTACGTCAGCCATTTAATATTAACAAAGACACTGAAAGCAAAGATCTTCAATTATCCTTGACAAAAAAAGATTTGAAACCTATCTTTTCAGAAAAATTTCTATCGACTTATCAAGGCGAAACAATTACTTATAATTTATTAAGAAGTCATTTTCTAAAGGTTTATAAAAGTGAATATCTCACTTTTAAAAAGAATATTGACAAATTTAAAGAAAACAATCAAGGCGATATCTCATTATTTACCGATTTGTACGCCTTGACATATGACTTAAACAGAATTATTAATCCATATGCTTTAATTATCCGTAACATTGAACATAATCGTTGGTATGTATTAAATGCCGAAGCAGGAATCGTTCCTTTAACGAAAGAAGAAATTGTATCCGGAATGAAAAAAAGTCCAGACGGCCTACGCCATCGCTGCATGACCAGTAATGAAGGACTCAATGAATTAGCCAAACTAACCATTCGCTTCAAACTTAGCGAAAAGGAAACCGATCAAAACAAAGGTAAGGTTGATGAATTAATAAAATTTGCATCTTTAGAAGAATTATTACATCATATTGAAACTTCGCCTAGCAATGTATTAAAGGATATCTATAAACTCGTCTATTATAATGATATCTCATCATTGACTTCATTAAATGAAAAATTAAGTGTCGGAAACAATCAAAAAGTTATTTATTATTTCAAAAATAAAGGTGGAATCAAACTATGATTTGTCAGAGAGAAATTCTTTTTGCTCAAGAAGTTCTAAGAAGAATTGCGCAGCAAAAATTTAATATCTGCTTCATTGGAGAAACTGAGACAAACAAAGAATTATTTAAATATTTTTTATCCGCGAACCTCTGTCTTTTTCACGATGAAAAAGTATATTTTAATGGTAAAATGTATAAAGAAATAGTTGCTAAGTTAGAAAAGATTTCGACGCTTATTTTATTAAAATATCAAGAGATATCTTCATTAAATGAACTTCCTCAAGGAACTTATATTTTTTCAGGAGGTGAACATATCTTAGAAAATGAATATAGGTTTGTTATTTATGATACAAGCAACTTAAATCGTTATTTTTTAAAAGATTATGACGCTTTAATCCGATTAGATGACAGCATTCATGAAATAGTTAAAACAGTCTTAGATAGTAAAAGCAAAGATATTAAAGACTTACAAATTTTGTTACCAACAAATCATAATTTAACAAACGATTATTCTTTCCATTATATTTTTTCCGATGTTCTTTATCTCTATGTAGAAAAGTATCTAAAAGCTACCTATCAAAAAAGTGAATTTTCGCAGATGCTACAAAAGATTCTATCCTTATGCGGCGAAGAATTATATCTTTATATTTTTAATAATTATCTTAACGAATCGCCATTTGCTTTTTTAAGCGATATTGAACATCAAAGATGGATGATTAGAACGCTTCTTTATGATGCAGATGATATCTATGAAAGAAAAAGGCACCTATTTGTATCTTTCAAAGATTTATATTTATCATTAACTAAGATTTCTAAAGAAACCATTGATTATTATCAAGATGATATCTTAATTTATGATTTTCTTGATGTAGTCGCCGCGGGAATTGTATCTTTAAAAAATGATAACCTCATTTAAAGATTATTTTCTTGATTTTTTCTCTTCGCGGTTAATAATATTTTTACGAGGCATATACTATGAAATTTATCAAAGAAAAAGAAATGTTAACATCAGAAGAATTATCTTCTTTACATGAAAAATACGTGAAGAATAACGAGCAAACCATTCTTCGTCACGCATTAAGCAAAAATAAAATATCCGATATTTGCTTTGTTAATGAAAGCGAAAAAAATAATGATTTTAAGTTTTCTTTGGAAGTTAAAACTTTGCCGATTTGCAATCAGAAGCAATCCGGCCGCTGCTGGATTTTTGCTGGTTGCAATCTCTTTAGAGAAATTATCGCTAAAAAACTTAATCTCGATAATTTTGAACTTTCTCAAAACTATGTCGCTTTCTATGATAAACTTGAAAAAGCAAATTACGCTTTATCATCAATTATGGAATTGTTAGATAAAGAACATGATGATCGTATTCTCTCACACTTATTGATTAATGCTGTCGGTGACGGAGGACAATTTGATATGTTTGTTAATCTCATTAACAAATATGGTCTCTGCCCAAAGAAAGCCATGGAAGAAACCTTCCAGTCATCAGCGACAAGAGAATCTGATTTATTAATTAATGCTACCATTAGAAATTTTGCTTTCCAAGCCCAAAAACTTTTTAAAGATAAAAAATACGAGGAAATTCAACACTTAAAGAATCAAACGATTGAAAAGATTTACAATTTCCTTTCTTCGTGCTTTGGCTTAGTCCCTGAAAAATTCGATTTTGAATATGTCGATAAAGATGGACAATATCATCTTGAAAGAGATTTAACACCAAAATCTTTTGTCGCAAAATATCTCGGCGATGAAGTTAATAACTATCAATCGATTACTAATTCACCAACTAACGATAAACCTTATTATCTCGCTTATACTATCGATTATTTAGGTAATGTCGTTGAAGGCAAAAAGGTTACTCATCTCAACTTACCGATGGAGAGAATTGAAGAATTAATTATTAACCAGTTAAAAGACGGCCAAATCGTCTGGTTTGGCAGCGATGTTTCGTATTACGGAGATAGAGATTCCGGAAAATGGGATGATAATGCCTATGATTACCTTTCAGCCTTTAACATGGATTTAAAGTTTGATAAAGGCGGTATGCTTGATTATTATCAATCGGCGATGAACCATGCTATGTGCATCACTGGAGTAAACTTAGTTGACGGCAAGCCAACTAAATGGAAAATTGAAAACTCTTGGGGTGATCAACGTGGAGAAAAGGGTTTCTTTATTATGAGCGAAGATTTCTTTAAAACCTTCGTTTATCAAGCAGTTGTGAATAAAAAATACCTTAACGAAGAAGAAAATAAAGCCTTAGAAAAAGAATTAAAAGTCTTCCCAATTTATGATCCAATGGGAACTTTAGCTTAATGAAAAAAGCTAAGCATATATAGTGCTTAGTTCTTTTTTATTTGCTTATCCATTCACGGATTTTATTGTCGCTAGTATGAGCATCTGTACCTTTTATGGCTAATCCTGACTTAACTTCTGCCGCGGTTAAAGTTTTTATTTCATCTATTGAATGAGATAATCCACTGCCTTCGTGGCTGCAGAGAGGTTTAATTATTTTATGATGAAAATCATATTTTTCTAAAAATGTTGCAACGATACGCGGAAACGAACCACACCAATTTGGATAACAGAGATATATTAAATCGTATTTATCAAGATTAAGTAATGGATTTTTAAACAAAGGTCGTGCATTTTCTTGCATTTCTTTTATCGATTGTCTGACGCATTCGCGGTAAGTTTCAGAATAGGGTACTTCTGGAACTAATTCATAAACATCGGCATTAGTAAATTTTTTGATGACTTTAGCGATATGTTCTACATTTCCTTCCTTAATATATCCAACATTATGATTTTCACCACGGTGTGAGAAAAAAACAATTAACGATTTCATATTATTGATACCTTTCTATATGATAAACAAGGATATTTTTATCGCGATAAGACAATAATTACTACAACAACTGCAACATAACTAACTAATGTTAAGAAAAAGGCGATAAAATTTGCTAATTTTTCTTCAGAAACGAATGTTCCAATCAACGACATAACCGTCAAAACTAACTGGGCTATCACACCTTGCAAAAAAGAAGTAACAGCAATTGCAACGCATAGTACTATTCCAACTATACCTCCAAAAAAAGAACCAACAGAGTCACCTAAGTGATTAGAAAAATAATAGATTCCGTAGCAAGAAGCAAAAGCAAGTGCAACAATTAAGGCATTTGCTATAGCATATGCAATGCGTTTTTTACCTGAGGCACTTCCCATATGCGAAATATGGCTTACAAAATTAAATATTCTCATCTCTTTTCTCCATATATTATCAATCAATGTCTTTCTACCTTTAAGATAACATATTTTTCAAAAATGTCAAAATATTGGTACAGATGTTAAATTATCTTTATAAATTATTGCTTTTATCAACTTATAAGCACAAAAAAGGTATCCGCAAACGGATACCCAAACAATCATTAATTAATTGTTTTTAATTTTGCTCACTCCAAGTGATATTGTTATCTCCGCGAAGATTAAGATACATTAAGTTAGCATTATCGCGATCTTTATCAGTAAGAACTGTTAGGACAATAACGTTTTCACCTTCTTTGAGTTCAACGCAACCAAGATTAATTTCAACAAATGTATTCCAGTGGCTGTTGTTCAAAGGTGAAGCCGGTCTCATCGCCGATGATACCATATCAACGCCATTAACATTGATGCTCATGCCGCTAGTGATTAATCTTCTTTGATCGCGGTAGTTGAATGAAAAAAGTAAATTGACAGTTCCTGCCTTTTCAGCATTAACGCGGAAAGTAATTGTCGCACCTTTATTTTGATCAACATTTCCTAATGCACCAGATTGTTCAGTTGACGAGAAATTCTTTGCTCCATTAGTAAGCTCAGCATCGACAGCATTGAAGATATGATCATGTCCAATGGTATCTTCACCGCATTTGTCTAGGCAGCTAGTCGCTTGACAATCTGGGTCAAGACATTTTCCGCAGACGCTGCACTTATGAGTGCAACCTTCGTTATTTGTTAATTCTTCATCAGTTTTGAGAGTGATGTAATCAATATTTGTCGCATTATTTGTAGCAGTTAAGACAATTGTATTTTCGCCAGCTTTTAAATTAATGCAGCCAATTAAAGTTTCTGAGAAATAGTGCCAAGTATCAACATTAGAAATCGGCATATCAACTCTCGCTGGAGAAGTAACGCTTTCTCCATTAACTGTGATTTGGAAAAGATCAGTGAATAATGGTTTTTGATCGCGTTTCATTGAAACAGCTGCTGCAAGAGTTGCAACTTGATCAGCTGATGAATCGACTTTAAAGGTTAAAGTTGCTCCAGCATTTCCGTTAACATCTTGAGCGAAGTTATCGCGAATGGACGGCATTTTACTATTTCCTGCACCAAATTCTGCGCTTTCAGCTTCATAACGGTAGTTATATGCTTTATTATCTCCGCATTTAACTTCACATTCAGAATAATCGTAGTCATCATCAAGGCAGCCGCCGCAGATTGGGCACTTGCTTTCACAAGTATGTTCGGGATAATCTGAAGTGATTTCACCATCAGTAACTAATTTGATGTAATCCATATTTACGCCAATTGAGCCATCATTGCTAATTACTTCTAGAGTAATAGTATTTGCTCCAGGCGCTAAGGTGATATTGCCGATAGTGATTTCGGTAAAGCCATACCAGAGATCATATTGATAGATGGAAGCTTTATTAACAGCAGTTGTTGTTACTTCTTGATCATTGACTGTTATTTTGAATAAATCACTAATCTTGTATTCTTTTATTCTTTGTCCGACTGAAAGGATTAATGTTGCTTTAGCGGTATTTTTACTGTTAACATTGAAGCTTATTTTTGCTCCCATGTTTTCGCTGATAGATCCAACATAACCAAGAGTATTATTAGGGGAAAGAGCTTTTACTCCGTCAATTAATGTTGCATCTTCAGCTTCAAAGCGATAAGTATTCTTTGGTTTTTCACTGATAGTAATTGAAACTTCATCAGTAAATTCACCATATTTTACAGTAATAACATTATTTTCTAAGGTTAATGCACCTGTTGGTTCATAAGTATAATCGGTAATTTCTTTTCTAGAACCATCTGAGTAGACTGCTTCGACTTTCATACCAGTTGCATCGAATTCTTCACCGACAAAATAGCTAGTTTTTGATGGTTGGCTGACAACTTCAATTCCGCTTAAGACAGCATCTTCGAAGACATCATCTGATAATTCAGCTGGGCTAGTAACTGCGATATAGTCGAAATTGACTAAATCGGCATTAGAGGAAGTTTTAACGGTAAATGTAAGGGTATTTAAACCTTTGACCAAATCAACGCAACCGAGATTGACTTCGCGAGAAGTAAACCAATCGTTACCATCAGCTCTAATTGTTGGTGAGTTAGGGTCAGAAGCTTTAATGCGTGATTCTCTATCAAGAACTTCACCATTGAGTTCAACATCAAAAGCATTCATGAAGCGTTTTTCATCAGGTCTAGAGGTAACTGCCGCGGCTAAATTTGCTCTAACATTATCTTTAGAATAAATGTTGAAAGTTAATTTTGCGCCGAGGTTTTCAGAAAGGTTACCAACTAATACATATTTATCTGTACCTTCGTAAACCGATGATTGTTCACCTGTACTTGGCATACCTTTTGTACCACCAGATAAAGTGCTCTTCTCTGCTTGGAAAACAAATTTTTCGCCTGCAACTTGACATTTTTCTTCATGTCCAGGATTTGTGCATTCTAAGTCCATGCACCTACCGCAGACTGGACAAATTTCATCGCATTCGATGATAGGTGCAACATATTCTAAATCAGTATCGGTTAAAAGTTTAATCTTATCGAGATTGTAACCTGAAGTATTTCCAGTTCCTTGTTGAATTAAGGAAATAGTATTTCCACCTTCAACGAGATTAATACAACCTAAGTTAACATCGCTAAAGGTTGTCCACGTTTCACCATCTAAACCATTAGATTTGACTACTGCTTGTGAAGTAAAGGCTGACCCGTTAACAGAGACATAGACGTTATTTGTATAAATTGTCTCGACAACACGCTTATTAATTCTTACAACAAGCGATGCTGTAGTGTCAGCAGCTGATTTAATTGTAAATGTTACACCTCCACCAAGATTGTTATTTAATTCACCGATATAAGTGATTCCATTAGTCGTATAAATTTGAGGTCTTTCTTTTCCTGTGACGATTAATCCGTCTTCAGCTTCAAATTCATGAGAAGTTAAGCCTTCACCGCATTTAACGCTGCAAGCTTCATCGTCGCATTCAAGATCGAGGCATCCTCCGCAAATCGGACACTTTTCGGTGCAAACATGTTTTTCTTCTTCACTTGATCCAGAGCTATCTGAAGTAGTTGGATTGCTTCCAGATGAGGATTGAGAAGAACTGCTCGATGATGCTAGAGGTAAAGTTAGAGATAAGACAACAATTGCTACTACGCCAAGGCCTAATAATGAGAACAATAAAATCTTCTTTTTCTTATTATTGCCATCATTATCTGGTGGAGTTGTTCCGCCATTTGATCCACCATCGTCACTGGTGACTGTTTTTGATTTACCATCAGTAAATACCTTTTCTGAAATCTTTTTGGAATTTAAGATAAATGAAGCAATAGCCATCAATAAGCATAAGGTTAATAAAGTGATTGATACACCTTCACCAACATTTAAAGCAACCTGCCACCAGACAGCAACTTTTTGAATGCTAGTATCTTGAGTGACGCCATTCATACAATTGGAATTAAGTTGAGCATAGAGAAGGCGGTGGCATGCCTCTCTTAAAGCTAACATAACCGTCGGATTATCTTCATATTCTTTCAAATATGATTCATTTCCTCCACCATCCATCCATAAGTCGTTTCCAGCTAACAAGCCTTCAGCTTTAGCATTTGGATTAGTCATATGGTGAACAGAATCAGTTGTACCGGTGCAAGAGTCGGTTTCAACAATTCCATTAAATCCCCATTCATCTCTTAAAACAGATGTTAATAATCCGTGATGAGCGCCAGCCCAAATGGTACCAATACGGTTAAATGATGACATTAAGCCGTTCATCTTACCTTCAGTAACAGCCATTTCGAATGGTTTTAAATAAATTTCTCTAATCGATTGTTCGTTAGCAAATGTCGCAACACCATAACGATTAGTTTCTTGGTCATTTAAAGCAAAGTGTTTTGTGAAAACAATAACTCCTTTACTCTGTAATCCTTTAATTTCGCTAGCTAATAATTTTCCCGATAAGAATCCATCTTCCGAGAAATATTCCCAGTTACGTCCTCCATAAGGTGAACGATGGATACATCCGCCTGGACCGTAAATACCAGTATATCTAGCATGGAGAATTTCGTGAGAGAAAGCTTCTCCGACTTCTTCAAGCAATGGGGCGTTGAATGTCGCAGCCATTAAAGTCTCACTTGGGAAAGACATTTGAGTCTTTAAGGTTGGGTTATTTTCTTTTAATCCTGCCGGGCCATCTTTACATTCTGCACCAGGTGCGCTGACTGAAGAAGCGCCAGCGATATGGTGAAGACCATAGGACATTAAATATTCTTGTTCGCCTTTGCTCATTTGATTGAGTAGGTCATCCCATAATTCGTCATCATAATCTTTATCTTTGAGCATGATGAGTTTAAGTTCACCGATAGAAGAAGTAACAGTATCATAGATAGGCATTTCATCTTCTGGATTAGCAATAACTTCGTCACCATATTGCATATCGTGAACCATAATATCATTGACGCAGTCAAGAACAACAGGTTCAGGGAATGTATCGTTCCAGTTATTACGGCTTAAATAAGTGATGCTTTGATCATCTTTCGTGCCTTCATAAAGATTTAAATCAGTATCGTTGAATTGATTAGAAACTTCTTTATTAGTATAAGGAGATGTTTTATAGGTAGTAAAATCATCTTTATCCACTGTAACTTTATAAGTTGCTCCATCTACATATGAACCAACGATATCATCTTTCAAAGAGTCATCTTTTTCGACAATAATATTATTGATTGCTTCATGAGCATCACTAGCCATCGTGAGATAATAGTCACCTTTTTCTAAAATGTAACTACCTTCACCATAAGCGTCATATGTTTTAAATTCATATGGATCAACTTCGACAGTAACTGTCGCACTTTCACCTTTTTCTAATTTTTCACTCTTAGCAAAACCGACGAGTTCAACCGAAGCTTTTTCAATATTATGCTCCTTGTCATATTCAGTATATGGTTTTTGTAAATATACCTGCATGACATCTTTACCGGCATAATCACCGACGTTAGTTGTGGTGAAAGATAACTGATAATTACCATTAGGAAGTTCAGTCATCTTATAGTCGCTGCGTTCAAATTCAGCATAAGATAAACCATATCCAAAAGGATAGCTAACTTCATTTTCATAATCCCAAGTTGCACCAGTTGTGGCACCTTTGCTTCCGGAAGCTTGTCCCTGATTTAAAATAGTATCTTCATAGCGAGTTTCATAATAGCGATACCCAACGTAGATACCCTCTTGATAAGTAACATATTTAATATTGTAACTAGCGTATGTTTCTTTACCTTGGTTATCAAGATCAGGTAATTCAGAGGAATATTCATTCCAGGTGAAATCACCAAAATTCTGTTGAGAAGGTATTGAATCATTATCGTAAACAAAAGTATCAGATAAGTGTCCTGAAACAACATAATCGCCGCGTCCAGATAAAACAGCCGCGATTTGCTTATATGACATTGTTCCGCCTAAACCGACATAAACAATTCCGTCAACATTGAGTTTTGAAAGATTTTTAAATTGTAAAGCATTAGCCGAATTGATTAATACAACGACTTTTTTTACTTTACCTTCATCTCTTAATTTAATTAAATTTGTAAGAACATCAATTTCATCATTAGTTAAATCTAGATAATTCTTTTCATCTGCGAAGTCATCTTTGTCAGATGGAGTGATGTCATAATGTTCACCAGCGACACGAGAAATAATCATGACCGCGGCATCATTATAATTTGAGATAGTTTTATCAACTGTGCTAGAAACCTCAGAATATGGGGCTTCATTAACCGCTTGACGGTTAGTTCTCTTATAAGTTTGAGCGAGCGATGAATATTGGAAAAATAAATCCATATTTAAGCGAAGATTATATTCGCTAAAGGCAGTGTTCATTGTTCCATCTGGTGTTACGCTCATCGATCCTGAACCATCACCTAAAAAGACATAATTGGCTGATGAAATACCAAATAGAGAGACCCCTGCATTTTCTTTTAATGGCAAGGCATCATTGTTTTGGAGCACGACGCTTCCTTCAACAGCAGCTTGTAAAGCTTTCTCTTTTGAATTTGCACGCATGGCCTCATCATCATAGGACCCATTTTTCATAAAATCAGATTTAAAGTATTCTGAATCTGTTTCTGAGCCACTTGTATCTGTTTGAACATATGGATTAGTATGAAACATACCATTAATTGCTGCTTCATACTTGTTTGCAAGAGGATTACCAACAACGAAAATAGTTGTTAAAATTCCAAAAAAGACGCTTGCGAGAACCCAAGACGATCTAGTAAACAATGGTTTCAACTTTTTATTCATGATTGCTCACCTCCTTTGGATAACGTTTTTTCTTCACAAAATAGAAGACTAGGGAAACGACTAACCCGATTAATGCGATGACAGCTACGATAAATAAGAGTATCTGCCACCACGAAGCAAATGGTGAAACTACATCACCAGTTTGATTGGCGACAGATGCAAAGACATAATATATCCCAAAAAATGCTGCAAAAGCATAGAAAGCGATAATTGCACTGACGCCGAAGAAAATACCAAATGGTATCTTTTTCATGGTGTTTTCCTTCCTTTCTTATGCGGCCATTTTAAAAAATGTCTTAAAAAATGATAACGCTTACATCGTATTTGGTAGTTCTTAATTCCTATTCGGTAAAGGAATGATGATATTCAATGTAAAAATGCTGTCTTCACCTAAAATAGTTAAATCACCATTATAAGATTCGGTTAAATAACGGATACTTTTAATTCCAAAGCCATGAAATCTGCCATCATTTTTAGTTGTTAACGGCATTCCATTTTCATCAAATTTAACATCATCAGCATACGAATTTTGAACTGTAATATTAATCATGTTTCCAAATTGAGTAATCTTTAAAGAAATCATCCGCTTTTCCGAATCATCTATTTTCATGCAAGCCTCAATTGCATTATCAAGAGCATTACCAAATAGGGAATAGATAGTATTTGTATCAATAAAATTTAAAAGTTCCCCATTCGCGACAATTGTTAACGAAATATTTTGTTTTTGACAGATTAAAGATTTTTCTGTTAATACAATGTCTAATGCTTCATTCCCAGTTTTAACAATTGAATCATAGATGCTGATTGATTTTTCCATTTCATTGACGATTGAATCATCTAATTTCTTACTTCGGCCAATTTTCCTAATTGTATAACGCATGTCATGGCATTTCATATTAATCATATCAATGTTTTCTTTAGATAACTTATATTGCCTGCTTTGCTCATCGAGCAATTTATTCAATAGAGTAACTTCACCTGCTAATTCTTCATTTAAAAGTAAAGTAAATTGTCCATATAAAATAAGTAAGCAACAAATAGATGTAGCTATTTGATTTATTAGCATCGCTTTAAAAGACATATCCGAATAAACGACCACAGAATTCAAAACAATATCGGCGATTAATCCCGCGGCTAATAAAAACATCATCGTTACCGATTTTATTTTCATCTCTTTATTCTTTTTTATTTTTCTTCCGTAGATTTTAAATAAAATAACATAGCAAGTAAAATAACACAATATCCAGACTAAGATTAAAAAAGCAGTTTCTAAATTCCATCCCCAAGGAATGTCGTCATCGCCATACATTCCTAAAATCGGGCTGCGAGTTTGCATTAATATTCCAAATACGATATTGGTAATTTCATACGCGAAGTGCTGAATAGTATACCCAGCTAATGCGCAAAAAAGGACATTAATAAATTTTGTATCATAAGTAAACATTAACAATGGAACCGAAATAAAGAAAAGCACAAAAAACATTAATGAATTCGAAACTGCATTATTTACAGTAATTGGATAAATGCTCGCAACAGCAATTAAAACAACCCAAGAAAAGATTAAACGAAGAGGATAGTAGCTTCTTTTCTTTAAATGTATCGTCAGTAAAAATTCTGCTATAATAATTTCAATAATAAATATAACTTTGTATATTTCTAAAGACGGCATATTATTTACCTATTAAATAATTATTTAAGTCATGTAAAAAAGTTGAATGTTTAGCTCTTGAGACATTTAGCAATTCGCCGCCCACCTCAACTTGAGTCGGAAATAACTTGGTAACATAACGTAAATTAACTAAATAGCAACGATTGCAAAGCGAAAATGATTTTGCCGGAAGCAGAGACATTATTTTATCTAATGTACCAGTGGTTTTAACATCGCCATTCAATAAATGGAAAATTATTGAATGCGATATTACTTCGACATATTTAATATTTGATATTTTAATTTTAAACTTTCCAGTCTTATTACTAATCCATATTTCTTTATCAATTCTTTTATCTAATTGCTTTATTGCTAAAGTCAATTTTTTTTCAAAAGAATAATACTGAACTGGTTTTACGATAAAATCAAAAGCTTGAACTTCATAACCCTTAACAGCATATTGAGCCATATTGGTCACAAAAATAACCATGACATCACTATCTCTTTCACGGATTCTTTTAATTGCATCTAAACCATTCATATCAGGTAATTCAATATCCATAAAAATAATATCGAAATTACCATTATAACCATTTAAAAAGAGTGATGAGTTAGGATATGATTTTACCTGCATTTCAATTTTCGACTCATCTTGATATTTTTTTAAATAATCAACTAATCTTGCATTAGCTATCTGATCGTCTTCAACGATAGCAATTCTTAAATTTTCCATTCCTGTAATTGGTTACATATTAGCAACAGAAATATCTTTTGTCAAATAATAATCCTTTTAGTTTCCTGAAAAAAATAGATACAAACAATTATTAAAACTAAAAAAACGCATATTTTTTTTAATTTATCTGATAACAATATTTTTTCTATTAGATTTTTCAATACTGATTTTTGATTCAAAAAGAAGCAAATAACGCGTAGCCTCAATTCTTTTACCAAAGGTAACAAAGAAAAATTGATCGCACGATTCCCAAATAAAGACCCAGGCGAAGATTTCAATAACTTCTTGGAAAATAAAATTTATCTTAAACCATTGTAGTAAACCATAAATACAATATGTCATCATTCCAGTTATTAAAAGAGCTAAGCCCACAAATTTTGTTCTTCTCAATTCCTTTTTTATTTCAGTATGTTTAACCGCATAATGAAAATATATTAATTTTTTTATTTTCTCAATTTCATTTTCATCCATTCTTTCATCAACAATTAATACTAGATGAATATCATAAGTCTTCTTAGCCAGCTTAAATGATTCTTCAAGAAAATCAAAAATATCATCGCTAAGCATGGTTTGATTTGAATAAGGTTTATAAACATCACCTTCCGTCAAATCTAAAGTAATCGTGCTAATTTTTTTCTCATCATCATTTTCAATATTATAGAAATGTTCAACGCTTTGATTAGAAAGTTCTTTGTACATTCTTTCAGCTGATTTTTTCGCGTGTTCTCTTTTCTTTAAATAACCTTTAAACATAATCTTCTCCTAAACTCATCAACCTCTTTGTTTAAATGATAATTGATTAATAATGAAAACTTAAGTAAAACAAATGTTCTAGCAAAACGTATCTAGATATTTATTATTTAGAAAAGGCTAAATCAATAGCTTTGTATTCATTGAATTTTTTAATTATTGATTTAATATGGCATCCATCTTTATCATCAGGTAAAAACTTATATAAATTATCTAAAATTGATTCATCTATATCTTTGTAGTAGGCTTCGGCAATACTGCAAGATATCGCGGCTGTGGTATCGCAGTCGCCTCCAATAGAAATCGTGGTTCTTAAACAGTCTTCAAAAGACGATGAAATTAAAAAGCAGAAGATTGCTTGAGGAATAGTTTTTTGACAAGTTTCATTGAAGCGATAATGTTTTTTCAAGTCTTCATATTCGAAATTCAGATTATAGTATTTTTCTGCATATTGCTTAATAAACTCTTTACTCTTTCCTTTACGCGCGTAAAATATGCACATCGCAGTTACTTCCGCGCCTTTTAATCCCTCTATATGGGAATGGGTCACTTCGGTAATGGCTTTTGATATTCTTTTGACCTCTTCTTCATCTTGACAATACCAGCCAACAGGAGAGATTCTCATTGCTGCTCCATTGCCAAAGTTATGATAAGATTCTCTTTCATCGCTAAATAACCAATCAAAAAAGTGTCCACCATAACCGCGATCTGGATATGCTCTTTCCCATTTTTTAAAAGTATCAATTATTTTATCCTTATCATCGTAATAATGCTTTTGCATTATTTCAGCGACCGCTAAAGTCATAATTGAATCATCTGTTAAAAAAGAATTTTTTGAAAACAAAGGAAAGTCTTTACTTCGAACATTATTAAATTCATATACTGAACCGACAGTATCACCAATAATTGCGCCTAACATAATTAAACCTCTTATAGTTATTATATAGCAAATAAACTACAAATTGCTTAAACAAAAAAATCTGCTTTATTAAGCAGATTATTCTTCCTCAATCATATCGCGAAAGCGCGGCTCAATATTAATAGAAGTATCATCACTAAAGTCTATGAAAAGAAAAAAACAGGATTCATCGTTTGCTCTGTCTTAACAGTTATTTCGCTTGCCTCCTATTTATTAGTGTTTATTCTATAATTAATTTATTATCGTATTTATCAATACTTATTTAATAACTTAACTTCTTCAATTATTGTTTTAACTTGGTTTATATCTTTTAAAGGATAAACTATATAATTTTTTTCTAATGTTTTGATGATGACTTTACCTGATGGCCAATAGCCATGGGTTTTAACATCAATTGAGATTATTTGATTATATTTTATTTCTCTTTTACCGGCGATAGTTTTAATTCGTATATCATAGTCGTTATATTCAATTAATACTTTACTTGTAGGAAAAATTGAGATAAATAACATATATATTAACTGAAGACCTTTAATACCTATAAGAATGTTATAGATGATAACCGGAATAATATCTGAATTAGCAGTTAAGATATTTAACCCAATATCCACGAGAATTATTATTAATAAAGAAACTGAGTATAAAAGTATATAGCCATAATGTTTAAAACCAACCGGCTTGTATTCTAAGTTTTTATCTTGATCATTACTATCTAATAAATAATTCATGCTTACTTTAAATTCTTTTGAAATTAAACGTAAAACATCAATTGATGGATAGCTAAGGTCTCTTTCCCATTTAGAGACTGCCTGCCGAGTAACATATATTTTATTTGCCATTTCATCTTGAGACAAATTGTTCTCTTGACGGATGGCTTTTATTTTTTCACTTAAGTTCATAACATTTCCTCTTTAAGAATATTGTAAATATATGTTTCTTAAAAAGCACGCGACTATTGGTTTCTATAATGAATAAAATAAAAGTACAATATTGCAAATATTTATTATCTAAATAATTTTTATGAGAGTTGTTAGAAAAATTGATTTTTGTAATATTACATTGTTTGCATAAGTATACGAAATATAAATTTACACACGAAATTCTAAATATCAAGTTTCAAATCGTTTTTAGTTATTTTTATTTCTTTAAGAATTCTTGATTTAAAATTTTTAGGAATTCTAATTTTTAAAATATGATCTTCATTTAATTTTGGATTTTGAATTTCATGAATACCAATATTATAAAATGGTGCTTTAAGAGTTGATGGATATATTTTATGACAATAATTAGCACCATTATAAAATGCACTTCCACAATAAAATAATGAACCCTCTTGACTCACTAGTCTTCTATTTTTCCTTTCTTTATCATAATCATAAATTACCATAAATCCGTATGGCAAATAAGCAGCTATGTCACAGCAAAGATTATTTATTCTATCATGGTTTATTTCTGGATACTTCTCTTTAAAGTACTTATCTTCCAATAAGCGACTAGCTAATGCTTTATTTTCTATAATTTTATCGTCAATAATAGAAAGGTAATTTATAATGCTAGTGCTAATCCACTCTGATTTATGTGGAAAATATTGACAAATATATATCGCTCCATCCATATCATCACTAATTTTATTTTTATCTATATCATAACAAGCAAAAAATAAAGCCACTTTTATATTTGAAGTAAAATCTATTCCTCTGGTTGGAATACCATAATGTTGGGCAAAAGGTATTATTTGATTAATTTCTATATTTGCGTGATTAAGTACAGAATACAATAAAATTTCATTTTCTGAATATTTTTGTGGTGTTCTATTTATGCTTGGAATCAAATTCCAAGCATAATTCATTTGACCTCTAAAAAATAAATAGAATTGAAATGGATTAAACTCATCGTATTTACCTTTATATATTTCATAATGTGAAAAATATCTGTCTATTGTACTTTTTAAAGTATCCAAAATATTAAGTGAATTAATAAAAATATTTTTAGAAATTTCAATCATTTAAGTTTCATTTTTTTGTTTTATTTTTCAAATAAATTTAATTTATATAAACAAAGGACTGAGGAGCAGATTTAATTCCAAAATCAACTAACTCTTTTGGCTGATCATATATTTTTACATTTCCCAATTTATATGCATAGGCAATTTGTTTCTTATAAAAATATTTATCAAAATACTTTTTGCTAATTCCTGCCTCTGAATTAGTTTTTATCCACAATTCTTCTGGTGGTAAAATTAAAACTTCCAAAATATCAACTTCAGCAACAACTTTTTTTATTGGCATCGTTTCATAAATAAGAAGCTTATCAATATTATATTTAGCAACTATTTTTCTATATTCATACTTTTTTGTCCCATTAAGTATGTTTGTTACATGTTCAGGGTGAATAGATATAACAATTCTTTTCATATATTTACTCCTTTAAAAATAAATCATATAAACTCCGAGGTATCTCATCAAAAGGTCTAGGTCCTTCATCATAATTATACAAATTCCGTTCTATTAATTCATTTAAAAGAATTTTATTGGTATATGGCTTATATGTAATTAATTTTATCACGGTTCTATATTTTTTGTTATTGTAAAAACAAGTTAATTGATCTTGATTGAATACAGACTTATTTTTGCACTCATTAAGATATTTTTCAAGTGTATCTGGCTTGATAATTTCTTCTAAAACTGCTAATCCACTACAGACAGAAGAATATTTTTTGGGATATCTTTCACCTATTCTATATATTACTATCAAATCACCAGGTTTAGGTTCCATTTTATGGGTGCCACTGACATATATCTTTTCCAATGAATATAAATGTCCTTTATTACCCATATAAAGTGACATGTCCTCATTTTTTAAAATTGAATCAGGAAATAATTCTGTATGATATTCAGGATTAATTGGCAACATAAACATTTTAAAATCATTTTTGATATTAGGAAAATTATATTTAACTGATTTTTCAGGGTTATATTCATTTAATTTTTTTACATATACTGATTCATCGCCATTAGATGTTTTTTTTATTCCATATTTGTAAAATCCCCATTGTTTGAAAATATCTCGTAAAGCATCTATTTCAATTCTTTTATTTTCGAATAAAGTAACATAAATTTCATCAGCATGAATATTTAAAGCATTATCAAAAATTATCTTTAAAAATCTTTCACCTAATCTAAACCCAGAAACTTCATTATCAATTTTAAACGTTCCAACCTTTAATCTTTTTAGTGGTTGGAGCGCTGGAATAACGCTTAGATAATCTTTTTCATCGTCAAATTCAGTTTTAATATACAAAAAGCCATGTATATGATTATCTTTTTTAAAAACATAAGCTTCGTCATTATTTTTTTTACAAAACCAATCTTCAAATCCAGGATAATCCAATTTGAGAGTATCGAAAAATGGGTCATTCAAATTAATAGTTCCAAATTTTTCTTTCCTAATTGATAATACATTATATTCAATTTTTTCTGGGAATAACTTTTCAACATTTTTTAAATATTCATCTGTTGAAATAACTTGGTTTCTAATATATAATTTTTCAGCTTTTAATAGTATTTTTTTATCTTGCGTTATAAGTAAATCAGCAATACCAGAATAAACTTGATATAATATATTATTATCTATAAGACTATTATCATCAGTTGAAAAATTTTTCATTACATTGTTAAAAAAAACATCACTAATCGTTGTTGGTATGATTTTTTCATAAGCATTTAACTTTATATTCATTCCTCGTCTTATCTTTATATCGCCATGTTTTTCTAACTCTGAAATTGTGTCTGGATGAATTAGTTTCCGACAATTTAAAACATCTAGCCATTTATAGACATTGCTTACTTCAAACGAAACATTATCATAACTTTCTCGATGAATAATGATGTTGGTATCTAGAAGAACTCTCAAATTTCTGTAATTTAAACTCATTGGTTTAATTCCAATTTTCAAAATACCTTTACTATTCATCAAACTCTTACTATAAATCCTATAGCATATTTTCAAAGCATCTTGAAAACAATTACACTGCCCTTTAAAATCATCATTCCAAGAATCGACAATTGCATCTTCAAAATTATCATACATTTTCACAGATGTAACCTTAACATTAACATAATCTAAAGCATTCTGATTCGATATTATAGTAATTCTATCGCCATTACAAATCTTACTTCTTTCTTCATCATATAGACGATATTCAAATTTTTTTTCACAGTTTCTTATTAACTCTAAAAACTCAGGTTTTATTTTAAATCTATAATGTTTCATTTCTCCCCTCACTATTTATTCAACCCATCATTAAATATATAATCTATTAAGTATTGATTTATTTCAATATAATTGTTATCAGTAGTTATATTAAAAAAATTTATAATTAAAAACATACACTTTTTATCTTTTCCACGATACATTATTTTTTAATTTAATAAGGTTAGTAATTACTAAATCTATATTATCAATCCAGTAAACAGTAATTTTGCTATGATTCTTTAAAATAACTTTTAAATGCCCCGCATTCCAATTAAAAAAGCCTCTATCGAATTTGATGTAGTCAAAGTAATCGATATCATCCCATTTTACAATTTGCTTATTAATGATAATTAGATATTCTCTATTATATTTTATTAATTCAATCTGCGGATGATGTTTAATATAGAAATACATAAATGCACAAAATATTCCTAGAGAAAGAGATATTATAGCAATTAATAACGCTGCTAAATCAAAACCATTAATTATAAGAAGAATAGACATTACTACGAAGACTAAAAAGAAAGCAATTGAAACAATTATAAGTGATGTAATACCTTCTTTAGTGCGATAAGCAATAGTCTTATATTCACCATTTCCCATTGGTACAATTATATCACAAATATATCGTTATTTTGATGACGTATTAGATATTTTAATAGAAATCATCTAATGAAAAGCAGGAGAACTTAGCTCTATCAACATCGCTTTCAAACCCATTTTTAGAAATAAACCCTAATTTATAGAACCCTATTTCAAGGTTTTTTGTTTGATATATTTCTTCATTTACTACATCTAGGCCTATCTTACTATTAGTAAACTTGCATTCATAAGAAATATATCCCTTTTCATCTAGGGTTACTATATCAAATTGACGATTAACTTTGTTTTTCTTATCATTATAAAAATAAGTTCCAATATCCATAATCGGTGGCATAATTTTTCCTGAGAAATTCATTCTTAATAAAAATTCCTTGCTGATACTCTCAAATTTACGAGGCAGATAAATAGTCTTGAAATTTTGCTCAACAAATTGATGATAAAAGTATGTCGGATTTATTCTCATTAACGAATATGGCGATAAAGCAATAAAGCTATAATAAAAGTCAATAAAATTATCTTTAAAGCGAAAGAATGATAACTTGCGATTACTTTTATCATTTATCGGGGTGTATTTTTCAATAATATCCATTTCTTGCATTTTTTGTAATAAATATTTAGGATCGCTCTTATCGTATTGTTTCAAGCAGGCAATTAAATCGCTTTGCTTAGTTTTACCATTAGAAATAAACCTTATCGCATCATTAAAATTAGAAATTCTATTTGTTTCTTCTAAAATCATTTGATTTAATTCCATTTCTAAAATTGAATCTTTTTTTACGATTAGATTAATGATATTGTCAATTATTGTTTTAGAAGTATCAATCAAACTATTGAAGTAAGGCAATCCACCAAAAACCGAATAAGCGATCAATTTATCTTCGTTGCTATAATTTGGATAAAAAAGAGCAGATTCATAATAATCAAATGGTCTAATAAATAATATATGATTGAATCTTCCATAAGAATGCGAGCCGTATTCCATCATTTTTTCCATTAATCCTACATAGCTTCCCGAAATAATTAATTTCATCTGCGATTTTTCTTTATAGAGATCAATTGCTGAAGCTAGATAAGATTCAATAGCAAAATCTTTTTCGAGCAAGAAAGTAAATTCATCGATGATAAGGATAATTTTTTTTCTTTCGGATAATTCAAAGGCAAACTCAAAAAAACTATTAAAATCTTTGAACTTGATGTCGCTTAAAGAAAGCATTTTCAAAAAAATAGAACTGAGCATTTCTAGATTAGATTCTAAAGAGACTCTTTTACATTCATAATGAATGATTATTGCATCACTACAATTTTTAAGGGCTTCATTAATGATCGCGGTTTTACCCACTCTTCTCCGACCATATATTAAGGCACTTTCCATTTTATCTGTTTTAAACATCTCTTGAAGTTCTTCAACTTCTTTATTTCTGCCGATAAACATATTTTTCTTCTCCTAATTTTATTATACCTATATTTTTTGACAAATCAATTTATCGTAAATTAATTTACCAAATATTTTTATCAAACAAAAATTTGATAACATTAGTCAAGCATAATTTATTAAACATTAGATAGTATCTTTTCCCACAAGTTTTGGCTCACAATATTTTTCACTATTTATTCTCAAAAGAAACTAATTTAATTTCTTTGAATGACTTCCCATATATTCGAATAATAAGTCCAGGGATTATGAAATTTGATGGTCAAAAGGCTTATATTGCTACAGCGGATGTTGAAGGTACTAAAATTAATTATAATGCACCATTAATTGCATTTGAAAAGCGTGAAAGCCGCGCAAATATGCAACCTATAGCAAATAGCGTTTGGTTTGCTAAAATGAAAAATTCTATAAAACACATTAATGTTACTAAAGATGATAGTAATTTTATTGAAAATTATGTTTTTTCAACTGGTTTTTTAGGATTAAAATGTAAAGACATAGCTTTTGAATATTTAATTAATTATTTAGAGCTTCCTTATTTTGAAAACACAAAAGACTTATTATCCCATGGTGCTACTCAACAAAGTATTAATAACGAAGACTTAAAATTATTTAAAATCCATATACCATCAAAAGAACAACTTGAGTTTTTTCATAACAAAACAACGTTAATCTATTGTTGCATATCTAAAATTAGCCAAATAAATAATAAATTGATTAATTTGAAAGAGAAGATTTTGCCATTGTTGATAAACGGTCAATTACAATAATTTTAAAGATAAAGAAATTAAAATATTATGTTAATTGTTGATTAATAAGCAAAGGCAACAAAGTATTTTTTAATAGTAACAGTTTTTCGTTAAGTAAGCTAATGTCATATATTTTTTTATAAAAAGGTCGTATATATTCACTATATTTTTGCAGTATATCGTAAGGTGGAATAAGCAAATAGGAATGCTCAATTGCATTTTTATTTATGTGCTTTTGACAATTCCCTGTTGATGTTTTTTCATACAACTCAATTAAATTTTTAACGCATGGATATAAATAGCCAGCTTCAAAAACATCATTTTCTTCGATTCCAACGACAGATTGATTTGCACACGAATCAATAGCTAATATACTAACGCGAATATTACCTGTAATTGATACTAATATTGTTCCTTTTTTCATTAATTTGGTTGCTGAATATTTCAAACCTAGATTTGAAATTTTTAACTCACTTTTTGTTATTGGAAAATGAGCAATCTCACCTGAATTCAACCAATTTATATCACCTTTCCAATATTCTGCTATCTTTGTTGATGGAGTGCCGCCTAATATAATGTTACAGACTTCTGAAATTTTTTTAACTTTCCAATTTAAAGGAATTTTTCGATTTAAATTTTTATTATAAATTAGATCAGACTTAAAATTTGGAATCTTATATTGAATAAACCAATAGTTATATATTGCTTGTGTCAAAACTTGTAATCTTTTGACGATGACATTATTATGACTAATTTGGATGTCAATTGAAGATAATATAGATACAATTTTGTTTTGAATTTCTAATGGTGGTAAATCGATAGTAACATCATAAATATCTTCAGGGGATATATTACGTTGCTTAGTACCGCTTGCTCTAGCTTCTAATTGTTTTTTTACACTTTCTAAAGCCAAAGCATAATGTAAATAATATTTATTTACTTTGTTTTCATCGCAAATAATTTTACCTACACGTTGATTTAAAACAAATTTGAAGTCCAATGAAGGCGGTATTAATGCAGTATTTCCAAATAGACCTGCAACTTGTTCTGTTAAAGGTATAACTAGGTCATCTTTACTTAAAATGAATTCTTTAGGGAAACTACCACTATAGTAAGTAGCTTTAGCGTCGTTCATTTTAAAAGTATTATTTTCACTAAAATTGCCTAATGTAACCAATCGGAAATAACCTTTATTTACATAGTTTTTACTTTTGAAGGCAAAGCCATGCTTAACTTTTAGTATGCTTCCAAGCTTAACCAACATTGTAAATCCCTCCGTTTTTAGAGAAATTTAAAGTTGGTTTAAAAGACTGTAACTTTTG
>CALVKD010000003.1 GCA_944332525.1 uncultured Bacilli bacterium
AGTTACATATCTAACATTCGGAAATAACGTTTTAAGCAATGTTGACTTACCAACCTGCCTTGCCCCTGTAACAAGAATACATCTGCTATTCTTTGCCCGCTTCAATAACACCGACTCTATGTTTCTGTTGATATACATAATACCACCTTTACGACTAATCTATAATTCAATTATATTTTAGACGCAGATTTCACATTTGTCAAGTGTTTCAACGGATTATCCTAATCTGATGATAAAAATCAAGTGTTCAACTTATATGGAAACATACTTTCTTGCGCCTGTTTCAAAGCATTTTTGACATACGAAAAAGGCTTATCCATCAGGATAAGCCCTAAAACACTAGGTGTTATTTATTGATTACTTACCAGCGCGTTTTGCTTTAATAGCAGCTTGTGCAGCAGCTAAACGAGCAACTGGAACACGGAATGGTGAGCAAGAAACGTAGTCGAGACCGACATTGTGGTAGAATTCAATTGACTTTGGATCGCCACCGGTTTCACCACAGACACCAACGTGGAGGTGAGCGTTAGTCTTGCGGCCTAACTTAGTAGCCATATCAACTAATTTACCAACACCATTTTGATCGATTGTTTGGAATGGATCTTCTTCGAAAATCTTATTGCTGTAGTAAGCAGGTAAGAACTTAGTAGCATCATCACGTGAGAAGCCCATAGTCATTTGAGTTAAGTCGTTAGTACCGAATGAGAAGAATTCAGCTTCTGTAGCGAGTTCATCAGCTAAGAGAGCAGCTCTCGGAATTTCGATCATGGTACCAACATGGTACTTCATCTTTTGACCGGATTCAGCGATAACTTTATCAGCTGTTTCAGTAATAATCTTCTTAACGAACTTTAATTCTTTGAGTTCAATAACGAATGGAATCATGATTTCTGGTTCAATTTCAATATTGAGGTTCTTTTGTGCTTCAAGAGCAGCAAGAATGATAGCCTTAACTTGCATTCTAGCAATTTCTGGATAGACAACAGCAAGACGATCACCACGGAAACCAAGCATTGGGTTAAATTCGTGTAATTCAATGATTCTAGCTTTAATATCATCAGCAGAAATATTTAAAGCTTTTGCTAATTCTTCAATCTTATCTTCTTCTTGAGGTAAGAATTCGTGTAGAGGTGGGTCGAGTAAACGAATATTAACATTCTTTTCTTTCATGGTTGCGAATAAACCATAGAAGTCTGATTTTTGGAATGGTAATAATTCTTCAAGAGCAGCTTCTCTTGCTTCAGTTGTCTTAGCAAGAATCATCTTTCTCATTGAGAAGATTCTGTCTTCACCGAAGAACATATGTTCAGTACGGCAGAGACCGATACCTTCAGCACCGAACTTAAGAGCATTTTCAGCATCACGTGGAGTATCAGCATTAGCTCTGACTCTTAAGGTTCTATATTCATCAGCCCAAGCCATTAAGCGGCCGAAGTTGCCAGATAATTCAGCTGGAACCATCTTGATAGCGCCTTCGTAAATAGCACCGGTTGAACCATTGACAGAAATAACATCATCAGGTCCGTAAACCTTTCCGTTAATTGTCATAGTTCTCTTTTCTTCATCAATTAAAGCAGCATCGCAGCCTGTGACACAGCACTTACCCATACCACGAGCAACAACAGCAGCGTGAGAAGTCATTCCGCCTCTCATTGTGACGATAGCTTCTGCAGCAACCATACCAATGATATCTTCAGGTGAAGTTTCTTCTCTAACTAAGATAACCTTTTCTCCGTTATCGTGTCTTTCTTTAGCTTCTGCAGCAGAGAAAGCGAGTTTACCGGTTCCAGCACCTGGAGATGCAGGGTTACCCATAGCAATGTATTGTAATTTCTTTAATTCTGCAGTATCGAAAGTTGGGTGTAATAAATCGTTAAGAGATTTTGCATCAACTCTTAAAACTGCTTCATCAGGAGTAATAACACCTTCATCAACTAAATCGCAAGCGATCTTGAGAGCAGCAGCAGCGGTTCTCTTACCGTTTCTTGTTTGTAAGAAATAGAGTTTACCATCTTCAACGGTGAATTCCATATCTTGCATATCTTTATAGTGTGCTTCAAGTTTCTTAGCTGTTTCGACGAATTGTTTATAAATAGCAGGTTGTTGTTTTGCTAATTCATCGATTTCTAATGGTGTTCTGATACCAGCAACAACGTCTTCACCTTGTGCGTTGACTAAGTATTCAGCGAAGATCTTGTTTTCACCAGTTCCTGGGTCACGTGAGAAGCCAACACCAGTTCCTGATGTATCGCCCTTGTTACCGAAGACCATTGATTGGACGTTAACAGCTGTACCCCAAGAAGATGGGATGCCGTTCATTCTTCTGTAAACAATAGCTCTTTCATTATTCCATGATCTGAAAACAGCAGCGACTGCTTCGAGGAGTTGATTCCAAGGATTTTGAGGGAAATCTTCTCCGACATGAGCTTTATACCAAGCTTTGTATTTGACGATTAAGTCCTTTAAATCTTCTGCAGGGACTTCGTAATCGAGTTTATAACCTTTGCTGGCTTTTAATTCATCGAGCATCTTATCCATTTCTTTTCTTTCGAAACCTTTAGCAATGTTCGTGAACATTAAGATAAATCTTCTGTAGCTATCGTAAGCGAAACGTGGGTTACCAGTTTCTTTAGCTAAAACTTCAACAGTTTCATCATTTAAACCTAAGTTGAGGATGGTATCCATCATACCAGGCATAGAAACTCTAGCGCCAGAACGGACAGAGACTAATAAAGGATTGTGTTTTCCGCCTAAAGTCTTTCCAGTAACTTTTTCTAATTCTGCTAACTTGGTTTTGATTTGTTCTACGATTTCATCAGAAATCTTTTCACCGTCATCATAATACTTAACACAAGCTTCTGTGGTGATTGTGAAACCCTGAGGAATGAGAATACCGATTGAAGCCATTTCAGCTAATCCAGCACCCTTTCCGCCGAGGAGTTCTTTACCTAAGCCATGTGCTTCAGTAAAAAGATAAACATATTTTTTTGACATATTTTTCCTCCTATATGTTTAACATGGGTATTTTAGCAAATAAACATATAAAATAGAATATTTTATAAAAGAAAATTAGCAAAATCCAATTAGCATTTTTGCCCGGTAATGTAGAAATTCTTCTAACTTTGCAATCTTATCATTAGATAGGTTATAACGCGGATGTTTTTTAAAATGAAAGTTTTCCATTTTCTTTAACAGTGCTTTATGATGAGGAGTTAATATATCTTTTACCATTTCATCAAAAGAATCGCTTAATGCGTATTGACGGGTTAAAGAATAACTTTTTAAATCATTAAAATTTTTATCTAAGGCATAGCAAAACAAAGAAACCCCATTATCGTAAATCGGTGCAAAGGAAACAATTTGATTTGTCTTGTTTTCGATAATAAATCCAAAGTTGCCTGTATGGCGATCTTGATTATAAATTAATGCATCAAAAATTAGCATTGAGATAAAATCTTCATAAAAGTTTTCATTTATTTCCTTTATATAAGTGGCAATCTTTCTATAATCATTCGACATATAAAAGCGATACATCGGTACAAACCCATATTTTTTAGAAGTAAAAAGTTTGCAGACGCTACAGACGGAATTAGAATATTTTCGTAATTCATAACTGACATGTGGAAGAGATAATTGATCAGCTACTTGGGATGCATAAAATTCCATATACGGTTCTTTTCCGGAATTGATATAACCAATTGTTCCACCTTTATAAAGAACAATTTGATTATTTTGTTTTCGATAACATTTTCTAATCATGCCTTCTAAAGTAAATTCAGGTGATAAATAAAATTTTGTTTTAAAATGCTTTTTTCCAAATCCGTTAAACGCTAACTTACTAATGTCTTTATTGAAATTATTTTCATAAAGATTAATATCTTTAAAACGGCTTTTATCTCCTTTTTCAGCAACCCAATAACAGTCATTTAACGAAAGTCCTTTGCTAATTAAAATTAGATTTTCAATCTCGGTTTTATCAATATTAAAATAGCTTAAAAAACTATCAAAATATTCTCGGTTATGCGTTAATCTGCGTTTCAAAAATTCTAATAATGCAGCATCTTCTATTTTTAATCCCAGAGGTAAGAGATTTTTTCTCTTTTCATTAACGGAAATAATATGGCAATTTAATAATCCATCCATGTCTCTGAACAAAGAAAATTTCATTAAAGAATAATCAAAAAGTTTTAAATTATAAATCATAAAAAAATCACCTACATTATTAATTTTATCAAATGCAGATGATAGTAAAAAACAATTTATTCTTCTTGTTTAGCGAGCTTTTTTAATTCGCGAATTTCTTCTTTGTTTAACAATCGATACTCCCCGCGATTTAATCCTTCATAAGTTAAAAAAGCAAACTTAACCCTATCGAGAGTTAAAACTTTTAAAGAGAAATATTGGAACATTCTTTTTACTTGGTGAAATTTCCCTTGATGAATTGTTAAATAAGCTTTCTTTTCATCAACTATTTCTAAATCACCAGGAAGAGTTTTTTCTCCGTCAAGAATAATACCTTCTTTAAAAGCCGCGATCATTTTTTTATCAATCGGAAAATCAGTTTCGATATAGTAGGTTTTATCAACATGAAATTTTGGAGCTAACAATCGATGATTAAGCTGACCATCATTGGTTAAAAGTAACACTCCAGTTGTATCGACATCAAGTCTACCAACAGGAACGATATTAGCAAAATCATATTCGCTAACTAAATCTGTAACAGGAGGATATATTTTATCAGTTGTCGCTGAAACATAGCCTTCTGGTTTATTTAGCAAAATATAATAAAACTTTTGATAATCAACCACTTCCGAAAATAAGGTAACTATATCATTTGTTTCATCAACTTGATAACTATCATCGCGGACAATTTGCTCATTAACAGTAACTTGTCCTTTTTTTATGTATTCTTTAACTGTTCTCCGCGTTCCTTTGCCCGCGGAAGCAAGATATTTATCTAGCCGCATTTTTCTTTTTCCTATTTTCTATTTTTAAGTTAATAAAGTTATCTACTTTAGGTGAAAGTTTATCAGCGATTAAAGAAGCAATAACACCTGCTAAAGTTCCTAAACCCATGCCGGCAATAATATCGCTTGCGTAATGAGCTCCTAATACTAAACGGCTTAATGCGATTAAAATAGCTAATACATAAGCATATGGAGCAAGTTTTTTATCAAATTTAAAAACGATAAAAGCTGCAGCGAAAGAAACTAAAGTATGATTGGATGGGAAAGAAGCACCTGATGGATATTTATAATTAATTAAATCATATATCGCGGTAAATCCTTCAATTTCTTGATAAGGTCTTAACCTGCCAACCCATTCTTTTAATCCATATTCCGAAAGAGCCCAAATAAGGCAAACAGGAATAATAGCAACGATTAAATAAAGTGAGACTTTTTTCTTTCTTATTGAATAGACAACTGTAATAACAATAGCTAATAAAAGCCACATTTGTCCAAACGAATTTATCTCTGACAAAAATTTTGCAATTCTAGCAATAAATTCGTTTTGCGAAGTGATATTTTCTAAAACCCAAGTTGAAATCCAGTTATCCGTGTAAAACATTACTTATCCTCTTGTGCTGTTTCTTTTAAAGGCACAGCATTTTTCTTCTGCTTTTTTTCAGCATAAAGCAAAGCAAAATAAGCTGCAAGGAATCCGATGATAAAAAATCCAAGAGCTAAAGAAATTTGAACTGGGGTTAATGAAACATAGTATGTTTTATCGGCATAAATACCAAATAATGAAGCTGCAATAAATCCAAAGATAGCAAAGAATGTTGCATCTCTATATTTAGTTAAAAGAAATTTCATTATTTTTGAAATAATTACAAATCCAATAATTATACCTACTCCAAAGCATAAACAAACCAAGAATGAAGGCATAATAAACGATGAATTAATCACACCAGTAAAATTATCTGAGAATCCCAAATTAATTGATATACCTAAAGCTGAGCCAAGTGAAGCAAAAAATCCTTTTAACATGTCCATAATTGGATTATAAAAACCAATTAATAGCAAAAACATCGATCCGGAAATGCCAGGGACAACTAAAGCTGTCGAAGCAACAACACCGATAATAATAAGCAATAAATACATCCACCACGGCGCGGATACTAACGAAACATATTTACCGCCAGTAAACAAAGATGGAACAGTTAACGCTAAGACAAGCAAAATACCGACAATCATACAGGTAATATTTACAGGTGTATTTTTGCCTTTAATATTTTCGTAAAAGGAAGGCAACCCACCAACTAATAATCCAGCGAATAAACTGACTGTCACAAAAGGATAATGATTAATTCCCCAAGTGATAGGTAAAATAAAGAGTAAAGCAAATAAAACTACTCCGATAAAGATTGGTAAAACAGTTTTAATTGATTGACCTGGATGCTTTCTAAATCCAGATATAGCTTCAATAAGCTCATCATAAATGCCTGCTAAAACAGCAATAGTTCCCCCAGAAAAACCAGGTATAACCATCGCTATACCAATTAATCCACCTTGTAATATTTTTAATAAAAATTTCATATAAACCTCGCTCGTACTTTTTCATTATATAAAAATATTAAAAAAAGAATATCTTAAAAAGAAAAATATTTTAATTAATAATTAAATAAATATTCACTTTTTTATTATTTTATTTTACTCTCAACAAATAATTATTAGTTCATATATTTATTTTCAATTTATAATTTAAGCATTTTATTAGTTTTGAAGACAATTATTTTGACATAAAATACCAATTTTTGAGCACATGTTGTCAAAAATAAAATAATGAGTTTTTTTAATATTGATGTAACTTTTTTTCACATATTTTCTCTATCATTATTTAATGTAAGCGGTTATAATGAAATATGGATGAATAACAAATTCATATATTTCTTTAAGTGCGTTAATATACGCCATTTCGGGGGTCTAAGATGAAGTATAAAAATTTAATTGATCAAATGACTTTGGAAGAAAAAGTCTCTTTGATGTCGGGTAAGGATTTCTGGCAAACCGTCAATATTGACCGTTTGGGCATTCCGTCAATTTTCTTATCCGATGGTCCACATGGTTTAAGAAAACAGGCAGCTTCAGCTGATCACTTAGGATTAAACCCATCTATTCCTGCTACATGTTTTCCACCTGCAGCAACTATGGCCAATAGCTGGAATCCAGAATTAGGAAAAGGTATTGAAGAAAGAGTTGGACACGAAGCTGTATTCAATGATGTCAGTATCGTTTTAGGTCCTGGAACAAATATTAAACGTAATCCTCTCTGCGGACGTAACTTTGAATATTTCTCGGAAGATCCATATCTTTCAGGAAAAATGTCAGTTGCTTATATCCAAGGCGTTCAAGAAAACGGAATATCTGGATGTATCAAACACTTTGCATGTAATAACCAAGAAGAGAGAAGAATGTCTTATGACTCAATTGTCGATGAAAGAGCATTAAGAGAAATTTACTTAACTTCATTTGAAATGGCTGTCAAAGAAGGTCACACAAAATCTTTGATGACTTCATATAATAAATTAAACGGTCAATATACAAATGAAAATGAGCACTTATTAGTAGATATTCTTAGAAAAGAATGGGGATATCAAGGATTTATTGTTACCGATTGGGGCGGATGTAATGACCGTGTCGCCGGTATTAAAGCCACTAATGCACTAGAGATGCCTTCTTCTGGTGGAGAATCAGGAAAAGAAATCATGAAAGCTCTCAAAAACGGCACTCTTGATGAAAACACTCTCAACGAACGCGTTGATGAACTCTTAACAATTGTATTTGATACTACTAAAGCATTTGAAAACAAAAAACCATTTGATAAAGAAGAACATCATGCCTATGCCGAAAAATGTGCAGAAGAAAGTATGGTATTATTAAAGAATGATGGTACTTTACCTTTAAAACCAACTGACAAAGTTGCGATTATTGGCGATTTTGCTAAGACACCGCGTTATCAAGGTGCTGGTTCATCAATCGTTAACCCTACAAAGGTTGATTCTTTAATCGGTTTATCAAAAGATTTCAAATTTAAATTTATCGGTTTCGAACCAGGATTTAATCGTTATGGTAAGAAATCTACAGCTTTGATGAAGAAAGCAGTTGAATTAGCTAAAAAAGCAGATACTTTAGTTGTCTTCATCGGACTTGATGAAGTCTCTGAAGCTGAAGGACTTGATCGTCCAAATATGAAGCTTCCAGAAAATCAATTAGCTTTAATTGAAGAATTAAAGAAGCTTAATAAAAAGATGGTCATTCTCTTAGCATGCGGTTCTGCTGTTGAAATGCCGTTTGATGATAAAAAGATTAATTCTATCTTACATACATACTTACCTGGCCAAGCCGGTGCAGGTGCAATCGTTAAGATTTTAAACGGTGACGTCAACCCATCAGGTAAATTAGCAGAAACTTATCCAATTAAATACGAAGATGTTCCTTCAAGTTTCAACTTCCCTTGCCATGATGAATTTATCGATTACAAAGAATCTATTTTTGTCGGATATCGTTACTTTGATACTAAAGGCGTTAAAGTCAAATATCCGTTTGGATATGGTTTATCTTATACAACCTTCCAATATGATAATTTAAAGATTTCTAAAGACGGTATTATATTTACAATCAAGAATACCGGATCAGTCACCGGAAAAGAAATCGCTCAAATGTACGTTTCCTTACCAGGCTCAGTTATTCTTAGACCTAACAAGGAATTAAAAGGTTTTACGAAAGTTGAATTAAAACCTGGAGAAGAAAAAGAAGTCACTATTCCATTTGATGATAAAACATTCCGTTACTTCAACACTGTGACAAACAAATTCGAAATTGAAGACGGCGATTATTTAATCTCAGTCGGCGCTTCATTAGAAGATATTCGCTTACAAGGAATTATCCATGTTGACGGAACAACTGATAATTTACCTTACGATAAGAGTGAATTCCCTGGTTATTTAGCTTTAGATATCAAAGCTATTCCAAATCAAGAATTTGAAAAATTATTAGGAAGAAATATTAAACCTAATATCATTAAAGGAAAGAAACATCGTCAAACTGTCGACTATAACACCACAGTTATGGAACTTCGCTACTCACGCGGTTGGACAGGACGTTTCTTCGCCGGAGCATTGCGCTTTGCTTATAACTTCCTTAACTTCTTCGGACAACACTCAACCGCTAACACTTTAGTTATGGGTGTATTCCATCAACCGATGAGAAATCTTTCCAAGATGGGAGGAATTATGTCGATGGGACAATTAGATGGATTAATTATCATGTTCAACGGCAAATTCTTCAAAGGATTAAATCACTTCTTCAAAGCTGGCAAAGTTAGAAAGCAAGAGAAGAAGGCTGCAAAAAAGAAAGCTGAACCTGAAAACAAATAAATCTCCTTTAAAAGCGGAACTATCTAGTTTCGCTTTTTATCTGCCTTTTTTCATTTATAAATCATTTATTGATTTTTTAATATTTATCGTCAATTATATTAACTGCTATAATGTTTTAGAAAAGAGGTCATTATGTATTTATTCGTCGGTTTAGGAAATCCTGGAAGCAATTATCAAAATACCCGTCATAACATGGGATTCCAGGTTATAGATAAATTAGCTAAAAAATGGAATGTTGATCTTAACAAAGAAGATTTTCATGGAATTTATGCTAAGACAAAATTCAATAATGAAGATGTCATTTTACTGAAACCATTAACATTTATGAATTTATCCGGTCAATCAGTAATGGAACTGAGCTATTTTTATAAAATTCCTAACGAAAATATCGTTGTGATTTTTGATGATATGGATACACCTGCAGGAAAATTACGCCTTAGAGAAAAAGGCTCTGCCGGGGGACATAACGGAATGAAAAGTATCATTCAAATGCAGCATAGCGAAGAAATAAAGAGAATTAAAATCGGTATTGGCCGTCCAGCTATTCCGGTTGTTGATTATGTCTTATCTGCACCAAATAGTGAAGAAAGAAAATTAATTGACCAAGCTCAAGATAAGGCTGTTACTTTAATCGAAGAAATATTAACCAAAGGTTTTCATTACGCTTTAAGCAGGTGCTAAATGAATAAAGTTTTTTCTTATCTAAACAATAAACTTTTAAATCAACATCTTTCAGAAAATAAAGGACATTTCGTTTTTCAAAGCGAAATATCGTTTTCTTATGCTTTAGCTTTAAGATTTTTAGAGAATCCTGAAAATAATATAATATTAGCTCCTAATCTCTACGTTGCTCAAAATATTTACGAAGAGTTATCGTTATTAATCGGTGAAGAAAATTGTTTTCTTTTCCCAGTTGATGAAGTATATGTCCAAAACCAATATGCCTCTTCAAGCGAGATGCTTTCCCAACGATTATATGTTCTTAATTCGCTCTTTAATAATCATAAGAAAATAATTATTACTCATCCATCTTCTTTTAATCGGTATTTACCTTCACCTAAGCTCTATCAAGATAATATGCTCTTGATAAAAAAAGGCGAAAATTATTCTCTAGATGAAATCATCAACAAACTGTCTTCTTTATCGTTTGTCCGCGTTAACAAAATTGATCAAGGCTTACAATTTGCTGTCAGAGGTGATATTCTCGATATTTTTCCAATCAATGAAGAAAAACCAATTCGTATCGAATTTTTTGATGAAGAAGTAGAATCAATCCGTTATTTTGATATTGAAACTCAGCTATCTTTAAAAGAAATCGATGAAATTAAAATCTTTCCTTCTTCAGATTTATTAATCAGCAAAGAAGATTTTTTGGAAGCAAAAACTCGTATTCTAAAGAAACTAAACGAAGATAAAAACAACCTTTCTTCTTTCCTTCAAGACAAGCTTAAAAAGATTGTTCTATCAGATTTAGAATATTTGCAAGAACATCCATTAAGTGAACAATACTATAAGTATTATCATTATTTTTTCAATGATGGTTATTCTTTTTTCTCGTATCTAGATATTGATAATGTTTTTATTTATCAATACGATCAAGTGTTAACTGCCGCGGATATAAAAAAAGAAGATTTTCGTAAGTATAATCAAGAGTTATACGAAAACGGCTTAGCATTAAAAGAAGATAGTTACGACCTCGATTTGTTTCAAGCAATCCGAAAATATAAAAACATAATTTACACGTATTCTTACTATGATACTGACGAAGACAACTTTACTTTAGATTTAAAAGCTGTCCCATTTTATGCAAAAAATATTTTAGCAACTCTCGATTTAATCAAAGCTTATTTAAATAAAGGCTATAAAGTTATTATCTGTTTAGATAAAAAGTACTTATCATCATATGAAGAATTCTTATCTTCACATGGTCAAGAATATACTTACGAAAACATTGATAATAAAGTTCAATTAGTCGAAGACGATTTAAAAGAAGGGTTTATCTGTGATGATGAAAAACTTCTCGTTCTTTCTAAAAAAGAAATTTTTTCCTATCATCAAGATTTAACAATTTTCTCTTCTAGATTTAAAAAAGCTCAAATTATTAATACATTTGATGAATTAAAAATTGGCGATTATATCGTCCACGAGCAAAACGGAATAGGTCAATATCAAGGTGTAGTCACGATTAAAGATGCGAATGACGAACTCGGAGATTATTTAAAAATTCTTTATGCCGGAAATAGCGTGCTTTATATTCCTCTAGCTAAATTCTCAACAATTAGGAAATATATTTCTCAAGAAGGTGTCAAGCCGCGTTTAAGTAAACTAGGCGGAAAAGATTGGTCGAATGTTAAAAGCAAAATCAAGCAGCAAGTTAACTATCTCGCTGAAAGACTTATCGCTTTATATGCCGAAAGAGAAAAGATACCAGGAATACCATTAAAAGGCGATCAAGAGCTTGAAAAAGAATTTGCATTAGCTTTTCCATATGAATTAACCCGCGACCAAAAAACAGCTATTAATGACATTTATAGCGACATGGAAAAAGAACATCCGATGGATCGATTATTAGCTGGAGATGTCGGATTTGGCAAAACAGAAGTCGCGTTTCGCGCGGCCTTTAGAGCGATAGCCTCCGGAAAACAGGTGGCTTTGCTTTGCCCAACCACCATTTTAGCAAAGCAGCATTATGAAGTAGCTTCTTCACGCTTTTCTTTATTCGGCATTAGAATTGCGATGTTTTCTCGCTTTGTCCCTCTTTCTCAGCAAAATAATTACATTCAAGAAATAAAAGAAGGCAAAATTGATTTGATTATCGGAACACACCGCTTATTATCAAGCGATATCATCATTCCTAAATTAGGATTATTAATCATTGATGAGGAACAGCGTTTCGGAGTCGAGCACAAAGAAAGAATCAAAGAACTTTCTAAAAATATTGATGTCTTGACTTCAACAGCTACGCCGATTCCGCGTACTTTACAAATGTCGTTATTAGGTATTAGAAATCTTTCTACATTAAACACCCCTCCGCATGCTAGAATGCCAATTCAAACCTATGTTTCGCCTTTTTCAGAAGCTTTAACGAAAGAAGTTATGGCTCGAGAATTAGCCCGCGGTGGCCAAGTATATTATCTTTTTAACTCTGTTTCTTATATCAATACCAAGGCTAATAAAATAAAAAAGCTTTTACCTTCTGCGAGAATTGGAATTGTCCATGCCAAAATGGATAAAAACGATATCGATTTAGTCATGAATAAATTTTATTCAGGTGAAATAGATATTCTCGTCTGCACATCAATTGTTGAAGCCGGTTTAGATGTTCCTAACGCTAATACAATTATTATCGAAAATGCTGATCATTTCGGATTAAGCCAGCTTTATCAAATTAAAGGTCGAGTTGGAAGATCGACAAGAGTTGCTTATGCTTATTTGTTTTATAACAATGAAGATAATTTAACTGAAGTAGGCAAAGAAAGGCTACAGGCAATTAAAGAATTTACTGAACTCGGTTCAGGAATTAAAATCGCTGAAAAAGATTTATCAATCCGCGGCTGTGGAGACTTGTTAGGCCCAGAACAATCAGGATATATCAATTCTTTAGGAATGGATATGTATATCGATATTTTGAACGAGGTTATCAGCGAGAAAAAAGGTAAGAGTAAAGAACAGAAAAAGATTCTTACAACTAATATCTCAGTTGGAGGATATATTCCTTCTAGCTATGCTTTAGATAGCGACAAAATCGCTCTTTACCAAGAGATTGAAAACTGTAAGAGTATCAAAGATATCGAAATATTTAGAAGAAAAATTCGCGATATCTACGGACGCATTCCAAAAGAAGTTGAAAAGATTATTTTAAAGAGAAGAATTGATATTCTGTCTTCATCTGATAACATTAAAAGCGTCTATGAAGACGATGATATCGTCATTGTGTTGAGTAAAGAAGTTACCAAAAAGACCGGTGTAGCTCGTGAATTAAATGAAAAGCTCAGCAAATATCAAAAAATTTTATCTTTAAAATTCAATTCTCAAGAAATTACTTTAAAATTAAAAAAGAGTAAAGATAATATCGATGCTTTAATTAGCATTTTGGCATTTATCAATACGCTTTAGGAAGGTCATTATGAGATTAGATAAATATCTTAAATTATCTAGAGTTATTAAAAGACGGACATTAGCAAAGGAAATCATCGATATTGGATTAGTAACTATTAACTCAAAAGTTGCTAAACCATCTTCCGAAGTTAATGAAGGTGATATTCTCTGTTTAACTCTCGGTGAAAGAGTCTTAACTATCAAGGTTTGTAATATTTTAGCTAACGCGAGTAAAAAAGATTCTAAAGAAATGTTTGAAGTTATAAAAGACGAAAAAAAGCAATAAAAATTTGATAACATTAGTCAAGCATAATTTATTAAACATTAGATAGTATCTTTTCCCACGGGAAAATAACATCCAAATTACTAGATGCTTTTATTTTTGATGAATTAGTTATAAAATATTA
>CALVKD010000004.1 GCA_944332525.1 uncultured Bacilli bacterium
CAAGGATAAATGTCATTACCAAAGTGACCATATTCCGCTAGTCTTTGATAAGAGATATCCTTTAATTTAAGTTCTTTTATGATGTTGCCTACCGAGAAATCAAAGTGATCATTAATGAGTTTTAAAATCTCATCATCGCTAAGTTTTCCTGTGCCAAAAGTATCTATGCTTACGCTTACTGGACTTGCTACTCCAATCGAATAAGAAACAGCTACTTCACACTTGTCAGCTAGCCCAGCTTCTACAATTGACTTAGCAACAAATCTAGCGTAATAAGCACCGCTTCTATCAACTTTGGTATAGTCCTTGCCACTAAAGGCTCCTCCGCCATGATGCGCTACTCCACCATAAGTATCGACCATAAGTTTACGTCCTGTAAGACCACTATCAGCGTAAGGACCACCCCTAAAGAACGCTCCTGTTGGATTAACTAAAATCTCAATACCATCAAGAGTAGAACCAAGTAAGGGAATTAAAACTTCTTCTTTAATGATTCTTTTTACTTCTTCAAGTTTAACTCCTTTTTTAGTTTGAGCACTTACCACAATTGTTTTGATATCTTTAGGCTTATTGTCGACATATCTAACAGTCACTTGGCACTTACCATCAGGCATAAGAACATCCATATATTTTTCTTTTCTGATGTTTTCTATTGCTTTTGAAATATCTCTAGCAATCACATAAGGAAGAGGCAAGCACTCCTTTGTTTCATTAGTTGCATAGCCATACATTATTCCTTGGTCACCTGCCCCAAGTTTATCTACACCCTTTGCAATATCCCAAGACTGAGTAGAAACCTTAGTAATGACAACAAAATTATCAAAGTAGCCAATATCTCTTAAAACTCTTTTAGCTACCTTTTCTAAATTCACATGAACTTTAGAGGTAACCTCACCAAAGATAATGACTAGGTTGTCCTTAATAGAACATTCAATCGCTACCCTTGAGTCTTTATCTTTTAGCAAATACTCATCCAAAATAGCATCACTAATCTGATCGCATAACTTATCTGGATGGCCTCTAAAAACTGATTCACAAGTTACATACTTATTCATAATTATTATTTTTCCTTTCAAAATTTGATTATTTCTCATGAAGTCGCTCAAATGGAGTAACTTTAAGATACAACCTCTTCACTATCTAAAACCTTCTTATAATCTTCGATTTCACTAAGTGAAGTTTTATTTCCATCTCTAATTAAAAAGCACCCATCTACTGAGTGCTTAAGAGTGATAAATCGTTTGACTATTACATCTGCATACTTCTCATCTAACTCCATCATGAGTGTTTTTCTTCCTAGTTGTTCAGCAGCTATAAGAGTTGTTCCAGAACCTCCAAATAGGTCGAGGATTGTTTCATCTTTTCTTGAGGAATTAAGAATGAGTTTAGAGACTAGCTCTATGTTCTTTTGTGTTGGATGGAGATTATTGTTTCTAGGCTTATCATATTCAAGGATTGTATCTTGAGTTCTATCATCAACAAAGTAATGCCCAGCCCCTTCTTTCCATCCATAGAGGCATGGTTCATGACGCCACTGATAATCTTGCCTTCCTAAAACAAGTGAATTTTTAACCCAAATAAGGCATTCAGCAAGTTTAAATCCAGCATTTTTAAAAGCATTTCTAAAGTTAAGCCCTTCTGTATCAGCATGAAAACAATAAATAACTCCACCAGGCTTTGTGTGTTCAAACATATTCTTAAATGCTGAAAGCAAGAAATTATAAAAATCTTCATCGCTTTGCTTATCGTTTTGGATTTTCATACCATCTTGTCCTTCGTAGTCTACATTGTAAGGAGGATCGGTAAGAACCAAATCTACACTTCTATCTTCACAAAGTTTATCGACATCATCTTTCAAAGTGGAATCGCCAACCATAAGACGATGGTTTCCAAGAATGAAGATATCTCCCTTTTTGCAATAAGGTGTTTCACTGATTGCTCCTTTTTCATCAAACTCATCATCTTTTACATCATCTAAACTTGACTCTAACTCTTCAAAACCAAACTGCGACATATCAATATCAGAGATGCTTTCAAGTTCAGTTTTAAGTTTTTCAAAGTCCCAAGTTGCTAGTTCATTAGTCTTATTATCGGCAAGTCTATAAGCTACAATCTGCTCATCGGTTAAATCACTAGCAATCAAACAAGGAACCTCACTTAATCCTAGTTTTTTAGCAGCTAGCCATCTTGTATGACCAACCACTATAACATTGTCTTTATCAATAACTAGAGGTTGTTTCCAACCAAACTCCTTAATGGAACTAGCGACTGCATCAATAGCTGTTTCATTATGTCTAGGATTATTCTCATAGGGTTTAATCTCCGCTATGTTCTTCATCGCTATCGTCATATTCTTCTGTGATTGATTCGACACTGTTCCATTCCTCCTTTTGTGCTTCTAGTTTCTTTTCAGCAAGTCTTAAATCTTCATATCTTTCGCTATATTCTTTGCCAAATTTTTTAGTTAATAGATAAACAATAGCCTTAAAGTCAGGTCCGACTTGCTTCTTTATTCGATGAACTTTCTTCTTTTGTTTTCCATCTTTTTCTTCGATTAATTGATCTTCATCGATAGTTTCATAGCCTATTGCCTTTTTATACATTGCATTTGCTAAGTCCTTTTTTAACTCGTATCTGGATTTGTCCATTGCCTCTTGGATTTGAGGATATTTGTGCTTCAAATTAGTGAAAGTATGTTCTTCAATCTTGAGGTACTTGCACATCTCCCTTTGAGTGACGAGCTTTTTAGAACAATCAGCAATAAAAGCTAAAACTTCTTCTAGTTTTCCATCTTTTTTCCATTGTTCCCAGATATCGGTTGTGTAAATTCTTTTATTTTTTCTATTAGCCACTCATGATTCCTCCTTTCTTTGCATGAAAAAAGCCCGCAGCATCTATTTGCACTATGGGCTCAAAAATATAAGTTGCTCTAGATATAATTATCTACGCTACCATTTTACCCTATTGACACATTCTTTCAATGTTTCACTATGTGTCAGAGTGTTTCATCGTGTTTCAGAATGTTCCAATTTTTCAAAACATCAATTTTTATTAAAGATTTTGTCTTTTAGGCCCTGTATACAGCAAGAAAGACATTGTCTTCTTTTGCTTATCTCGTTAAAGACTTTCAAGGTATTAAACGTATTTCAAAGGTAAGACAAAATCTTTTAAAAAATCTCTTACATGTCTTTTGCTTAAATTTTTTAACGTATCAAACGTATACCCTAACGTAAGACAATATCTTCCTAGTAATTTGCTACGTTAAATCACGTTGAAAATTCTAATGTAAAAGCACGTATCCCCAATATTACCTCAATATGCCCTAATATTGCCAATAATAGCCCTATTTTTGCCGATTTTAAGACTAACGTAGATAAATCTTAAGACATTATCTTATCTAACGTACTACGTAAAACTTTCTAACGTATTTAACGTAGCATCAACATATCAAAATTTACAAAAAGAAAAGGCTATGTTGAATCACCTTAATTCGGCTTAACAACTCTAACATAGAGACTCAACTTCTATACATCAAGACTTTTTATTACTTCTTCAGCCTCATTAAGAAGCCTATAAAGTGAACTTCTCGAAACGTACATAGCCGACATTATCTCATCATAAGTCATAAAACTGATATGCCTATACATAATAGCAAGTGCCATGTCCTTATTTTCTAATTTTTCAAGTGCATTAGTAGCTTTAAGCTTTAGATCAGCAAGTGAATCCTCTTCTTCTTTTATCTCCTTTTCTTTATCTAATGCTTTGATAACCCATTTCTCAAAAGGAGCTTTACCGCTAGGCTGCGTGTGTATCTTTTCACCATAGATAGGACCAGGAATCGCATCAGCTTGCCTTTGATAAAACTTTAATAGACCTCTATCCTGATGAATTTTATTGCTTAAATCTTTGATTTCATCTAGTACAAGTTTTAGTTTCATTGCCTATTTCCTCCTTTCACATGGGCTTTTATTGCCTCAATTAAGGCATCCTGCGTTCTTTCCTTTTTATCAAGTGCCTTAATGACGTCTTCGTCTATCGTGTCTTTTGCCACTATTCTTGTAATTACTACTGACTTTGAAGTTTGACCTTGCCTATATAATCTACCGATAGCTTGTTGATAAAGTTCTAACGACCAGGTGAGTGAAAACCAAATCAACTGATGCCCTCCCTCTTGTAGATTAAGACCATGTCCTGCTGATTGAGGATGAATTAAGCCAACATTTATTTCGCCTTTATTCCACTTTTCAATTGCAGATGGCTTATCTAAAACCTCAAAGGAGATATCCGTTTTCTCTTTTATTTTTTGTAGTCTTTTAACGATTCTTTCCAAATCTGATTTGAACCAATAAGCAACAAGCAACGATTCACCGTTAGCACCTTCAATCAAATCCTCTAGTGCATCAAGTTTTTTGTCGTGTATTTCTACAAAGCTATGATCCTCAAAATAAAGAGAACCACTAGCCATTTGATGCAGTTTATTAGAGAGTACTCCTGCATTAGCAACAGTTATGTCTTCGTCGCCCAACTCAAGAACTAAAGTTTTTGATAAGGATTCATATTGCTTTCTTTCTTTAGCTTCAAGTTCTACTTTATAGTCATTTACTATTAATTTTGGCATCTGAAGATGGTCAATAGCCTTCATTGAAATAGTTATGTCCTCAATTTGTTTATAGATTTCTTCTTCAGCACCAAGCTTAGGTTTATAAGAAAATACTATCTCTTGATTTCTTTTATCTGGAACAAAGTAGGTTTCACGATAATGAGTAATAAATCTCCCCAGTCTTTTTCCTAAATCAAGTAATCTATATTCAGCCCATAAATCCATAAGACCATTACTTGAAGGAGTACCAGTAAGACCTACTATCCTTTTAACTAGAGGCCTAACTTTAAGTAACGCCTGAAATCTTTTTGATTTTCCATTTTTAAAAGAGGAAAGTTCATCAATCACAATCATGTCAAAATCAAACCTCACACCACTTTTGTTTATGAGCCACTCGACATTTTCTCGATTAATGATGTAAACATCAGCATCTGCATAAAGAGCTCTTTTTCTTGTTCTTTCATCACCAACACATAGTGAATATTTAAGATCTCTTAAGTGGTCCCACTTTTTGATTTCGCTAGTCCATGTATTAACGCACACTCTAATAGGAGCTACGACTAAAACTTTATGTACAAGAAAATAATCAAATAAAAGATCATTAATTGCAGTAAGAGCAATTGAACTCTTGCCTAAGCCTAAATCCAAGAGTAAGGCACTCTCTTTATGAGTTTCAACAAAGTCAATTGCATATTTTTGATATTCATGTGGTTGATAGTTCATCGTTCCTTCCTCCTTCAATTTCATCGAGTATCTTTTCTATTTCTTCTTTCTTATCTAGTACATACACTTTGAACCCTAAATTTCTTAATTCTTCATGCCTTTTAAGTTGTATAGGTCTTGCCACTTTATTAAGTGCTTTAAGTTCTACAAAACCAATATGACCAAATGCGATAAGAACTAATCTATCTGGAACACCTATATAGCTAGGTGAGTAAAGCTTTAGTGCCAGTCCTTTCCTTTTCTTCACTGCTTTTATGAGCAATTCTTCTAGGTATTTTTCTCTCATATGACCTCCAGTTTTTCATCATTTTTATTAACCTCAATCAAGGTTTATACGAGGTCTACGAAGTCAATTCCTTAATATATATATAATTTATTTTTTTCTTTTTCTCGCTACGCGTAAGTATTATAGAAATGACCTCGTAGACCTCGTAAATTTACTAGTTTAGGAAGTCAAAATCCGCGATAATATCGATGTTTTTTATACCTAAACCCAGCACTGTGAGCTCTCTTTTATTTTGCTCATTTTTGAGTTCAATTCTCTTATAGCCTTGTCTTTCAAGCTCAGAATAGAAGTCAATTGTGGCTCTTGGACGCTCACCACGAGCTAAAGAAAATTCTCTATAAGTTTGGTATAGCCTAGACGAACTGCACTTAAAATCTTTATTGACTTCGCAGCATTCATTTATGAAAATACCAAACCAATCATTTTGTTTTTTATAGTTGTTGATTGCTTCTTGAACTATTGATGGATTTCTTAATTTAAAATTAGATTCATAGGCTTTCTTGGCGCCTTCAATTACCCAAGTTAAAACAAACTCGCCTGCCTCTTCATAAAGGAAATCACTATAGTTTTTAATGTCGGCATTATCTTTCGTAAATTTATGATTGAAAGGAATAACGATAATCCTTCTCCAAATACCATCATCAGTTCCTTTAACTTTTGGTAGATGGTTAGTGTATAAAACAAGTGTATGTGTTGGAGTGAAATCAAATGGATCTTTAAACTTCTTCTCTGCTCTAATATCGTCAGTCGAACAAAGCTCCTTTATCTCACTATCATTAAGCCTTGCTCCCTCTTGGCTTTCTGAAGCAATAATAAGCCTTTTACCGCGAAGTTCTGCTAGCTCTGGCTTAACATTCCTCTTACAGTTAGTTGTCAAAGCGTCGGCGCTTATTTTGCCATAATACGAACCCAGAACCCTTGCTATTGTATTCCAAAAAGTCGACTTACCATTACCACCATCACCATATGAAATAATGATGCCTTCTATATAAACTTTACCTATTACTGCAAGCCCGCATATCTTTTGAACATAGTCAATTAATTCTTGGTCGTTATCAAAGCACTCATTAAGAAAAGATAGCCACTTATCCTTTCCCTTAAGTGATGGACTTACTGTCGTAGATTTAGTAATCATATTTTTAGCATCAGGATTTTGTTCGCCATTAATTCCTTTTCTTAAATCGTAGGTTTTAGTCGGTGTTGAAATTAAAAAAGGATCTTTATCTAGGTCTTTAACATATACCTGCACTAAGGGTTTTAGTTCCTCTAACGAACTTTGTAATTTAGATGAATTTCTTCTCTTTATGATGTAATTTTCATATACTTTAGCTTCTTCAACTTCAGCTGCAATTTTCATTAATTTTGGATCGTTACCATTTTTAATAGCAGCTGTAATATCTATACTTAGACCTGCATATTGATTTAATTTTTGATTAGCACTAAAGAATTGATTTTTAGCTTCTTCTAATTGCTTATCCGTGATAATTTGAGCGCATCTTTTAGAATATACAGGATCTTCTTGCCAATAATTATCTTTATAAACTAAGAAACCTGTTGCATTTGAATAAGCGATTTTGCCATTAAAGTATTTAGCCATGACTTCTGCTTGTCCTAAATCAGTAAAGTCTTTGGGCTTGAGTGTTTTAATAACCGCACTTTTTTTGAAATACTCCTGTGGTGGAATGTATTTCTTTTGAGCTTTCATTCTGGCTAAATATGCCTGATTGCTTTTCCAAATATTAGCAAGTTCACCTTCGCTTAAAGGAGGATTGCAAAATTTGGCTTGTTCTAAGAAAAGATCATGAGCAAAGTCTGAATCATCATGGCGCCAGATAAACTTTCTAGCTAATTTAAACATTGTAGCATTACGATTCCCCTCGCCTATTTCTTCTCTTATGATCTCCTTATTACTTGAAATATCATTAGAATCTATGACTTCACCATTTTCATCTATTTCATATGACATATCGTTAAGTGAATAGATACTAAGAAAATCGTCAATGCCTAGTTCGCCATCGTAATGTTCAACTTTAGGATCTTCAGTTCCATAAAAAAACCTAGCTGCATCTAAAGCATTATCATCAACATAAGGAAAGAACTTATAAAAGAGGTTTTTAAGTCTAATATAATCGTCTTTATTTGAGCACTTCTCACACTTAAAAAAGATATGAAACTTAGGTCTAGCCTTCTTCCCATCTTTTTCCTTCATGTTATTTCTTGAATAATGAACAAAGAACTCGACATCAGGATATCTCCTAGCGACATCACTTGGTTTAATCCATTTCTTTTCATCTTCTGTGTGGTCATTATCAATATCAAATGGAAGGCAATCTGACTCAATAAAGTTATCGTTTCCTCTTTTATTGTTCTTATATTTTGCACATACATAGTCATTTGAAACTGCTGATTTTAAGTCATTAACACTGCAAATCTCAACTTTTCTTCCATAAATTGTATTCTTTTCATTTTGTCTAAAATTTGAAATATATAAGGTAATCATTTAGTTTAAGTTCCTCCTTTGATTAATCTTTTTGATAGAAATCGCACTCATATCCATCAGCTCTTAAAAGTAAGTCATTAGCCCATGAAGGCGACTTACTCATAAGTGAAGTTACTTCTTCTAACTTAGTGTCTAAACTAGCTTCAATAACTACTTCATCATGAATATGCATCACTATGTCGTAGGCTTTTAAGCTATGAATAGAATTACTAAGTATATCCCTAGCAGTTGCTTGAACGATATTTTCAACAAACTTAGGACCATAAGATTCAATCTCTCCCCATTTGTTGTTTGGAAGTTTCCCTTCATAAGTTATCGATTCATCTTCCCTAACTCTAAAACGCACATAAGCGATACTTCTTCCACTAGGCAAGGTGATATACATTATTGAACCTTTATAATTGAATAAGAGGTTATTAAGCCTGACTGTTATTCGCTCTGAATAGGCTTTTTTGATTGCTTTATCAACATCCCACCAAAACTTAACAATATGCGGATTTGCGCTTCGCCAAGTATCAACTAACTCTTGAAGCTCATCTTCTTTTAATCCTGCATCAAGAGCACCCATTGCCTTAAGTGCACCAACGCTTCCACCATATCCGCAGCTTAATGTAGCCTGCTTACCTTTTTGTCTTAAATCACCATTTATGCCGTGTTTAACAACAGGGACTCCATACATTTTGCTTGCAGTAGCACAGTAGATATCTTCACCATTTTTAAATGCATCAAGAACCCAAGTTTCACCTGCATACCAAGCCAAGACTCTAGCTTCAATAGCACTAAAATCAGCTACTATAAATTTATGATCTTTCTTAGGAATAAAGGCTGTTCTTATAAGTTGAGAAAGTACATCTGGTATATCGTCATAAAGTAGATTTAATGCTTCAATATCGCCATTTTTTATAAGTTCTCGAATATCAGATAAGTTTGATAAATGATTTTGTCTTAAGTTTTGAAGCTGGACAAATTTAGAGGCATACCTACCAGTGCGCGTGGCACCAACAAACTGAAACATCCCTCTTACTCTACTATCTGAACATTTGCAGTTTTTAATAGCCTCATATTTTTTAATTGAAGATTTGGATGTTTGAAGCCTTAAAGCAAGAACTAAATTTATAAGATCACTTGGAGCATTCTTTATAATGTTTTGAACATTTTTCTTACCTAAATCTTCTACTTCTAACCCTTGTTCTTTTAACCAATTTTTAAGTTGCATCACTGAGTTTGGATTTTCTAAATTAGTTAACTTTTGCAGGGTATTTTTAAGAATCAATGTAGTTTTATCGGAAATATCAATAGCATTATCTACTAGCTTTTCGTCTATTAAAACTCCTCTATCATTAATAGACTCGCTTTCTCCATATTCTATCCAAATTGTGCTTACTAGAGAGTGTGATTCTAATCTTTTAATAATCTCACATTCAGTTTCAACGTCACGCTTGTTATAAGCCTTAAATGTTTCCCATTTTAATGGATCGTCTTTAGACAAATTTCTAGTCCTATAGTTATTGGTTTTAGTTGGTTTACAAGGCACGCTAAAATACTTAATTAGCTCTTTTCCTTCTTCTAGCTTTTGCTTATCGAGGTTTAGGATATACCCTATGTCTTTAAGTGATTTTGGAAGAGACAAACAAGAAGCATATACCATCGAACAGCGCCATGAAAAAGGATCTAAATAAGTGTGAGTAAGTAAGTCTAGATATCTAGAAAGACAGACCCTTTCAAACGACGCATTATGAGCCCACTTAAGAACATCATCATTTTTAATTGCTTCTATTATTTCTTGAGGTATTACCTCGCCTCTAGCTAAATCAACTACTCTAACTTCACCAAAATCTACACTATATCCAAATAAAAGAATTTCAAAGTCACTCGCTTCAACATACTTATAAACACCACATTTTGAGATATCCTCACTAGAATAAGTTTCTATATCTATAATTAAATTCTTCATTTATTATGTACTCCTTTCATAAGGAAATAAGGGCGATAAGAGTCAGCCTCCTACCACCCTTATAATTTGATGAATTAGAAGAGTATATCTTCATCATCAAAGACATCAGTTTCAAAGCCTTTAAAGTCTGATCTAGCACTTGCTCTACCAGATAGTCTTTCGCCATCTTTAATTTTCTGAAGGTTATTTAAAGAACATGCGATGCCTTTGTTTCCGTTAGAATTATAGGCATAAAATGTAATTGATGCTCTACCATAGCAGCCACTATAAACCTCTTCTTCATTAGTGATTTCTCTTAGATATTTATCAACAATGCCAGGTTTCTTATTTGTTTTAGTATTAATATAAAATGCATTTTGATAGATTTCTTCGCCTTGCTTTTCAAGGTCGCCATCATGAAGAGGAATTCTTAAAGATTCAAGAGTAGGGAGTTTCCCATTATTTCCTTTGAGTCTTGATTCACCTTCTTTATAAGCAAGTTTGATAGCTTCTTTAATCGCATTAATGGTTTGTTCATCATCTTTTGGAATGATTAAGCATAAACTATATTTAGCATTAGCCTCATTTCCGTTTGGATCATAAGGCTTAAAAACATGAACGAATGACCATCTTGTATTAGGTCCAGTTACTACTTTTGTTGATTGATTATTCATAAATTATTTTTCCTCCTTGAATACATCAAAATCAGTATTTACTAGGTTTAGTTCTTCTCTTTTATCACTTCTTAAAACAAGCGTCGGTTTCCCTTGTGGCTTGTTTACGAAGTTATCAAGTAAAGTTTTAAATTTGGCTTTACCTAGCTCTTTTTCAATATCGGTTATCGAACGAAGTTTAGTGTCGTATGGATTAATATTATTTTCTTTTAAGACATTTATGACGCTTCCTTCATCAGTAAATTTTCTTGTGCTTCTTCCCTCAACTAACTTGAAGTTAATCCACTTCTTGCCATCGAGTGCTTTTGCAACTGCAAAGTCTTTAATGTCATTTAGATATGAAGAAATGTCGTCTGCTTTTAGAAGGATCTCTTCAATCTCGTTATCACTAAGTAAAGCAGGATTCCTGAACTCTTGATTTAAGATTTCAAGTGCGACTTTGCTTCTTTCCTTACATATAGCCTTAGCTTTACAGAATTTGCACCATGGTCCACTTCTAAATATGCCCCCGCCTTTATCAGCTAAATCAGCAGCAGGTTTAAGTACATCTTCTGCCCATTTAAGTAACTCGGTTTTGGTTGTTTCCCAAGTAGATACATTTCCTATTCTTGGTTGGTAGATTGTGAGAATTATCTTTTCAAAATCATATAAGCACTCAAGTTCTTGAATAGCACCAAGAGCATAGATTTTAAGCTGTGAGTTTTCAGTAGCATCTACTTTCACACCAAGCCCATATTTCAGGTCAATAATATGAAGTGTTTTGTTGTTAGCTGCCAAGAAATCTATCGTGCCATAACTATCTCTTACCCATTTGTCATATGAAACTTGATGTTCAACCATGACATAAGGAGCATTACCGCTATCCTCTTCTTTTAAAGATTCAATTTGCTCTAAAACAAATGAAACATAAGAGTCGGTATATTCATCCATTTCTTTGCTAAAGATTGTAAGTTTTGGATATTCGATATTATTTCCTAGTGCTTTATTAAGTTTATATTCAGCAAGTGAATGGGCATTTGATCCTTCTTCAGCAAAGATAGAAGTCACATCTTCCATATCTTCTGTAAGCCTTGCACTAGGTGGACAATTAATCCATCTTTCAGCTGAAGAACCGCCTAAAAGACAATGTTGCTTTTTATCTTCCATTGGCAATGTCCCTCATTCGCTTTAAGACTTCTTCATAATGTTCAGGCTTAAGTTCAGATAGCTTATTAGCCCCAAAACCTACGATTATGTCTCTTATTTCTTTAGTGAATCCTTTTCTAGCAAAAGATGTGAGTTCTGCACGGATTTCATCTAAAGTAATCAGCTCCTTTTCTTCTTTTTGCTCATTATTATTAAAAAGATTTAAAGCCTCATCAATTTTGTTTTTAGCCTCTAAAAGAAGCTCGCTAATCTTTTGATTCATCTTTTATTACCTCTTTTTCTTCTTCTAATGCATCGCGCATAAGTTCTTCTTCACGCCAAGCATTCCAGTCTTCTTCTTCAGTAACATAGGAAGGTTTAGCTAGATAAGTTTTCACTTACAGTTACCTCCTTTGCATGAAGAGCAATTCTTAGAGCAACAACCTATACACTTGCTTGCTTCATTCTTTTTAGTTTTCTTGATAGAGACATCTACAACAACATCCTCAAGTCCTAGTGAAAAGCGAAGAGATTTAGCTTTAGGTTCGTCACCAAATAATGCTTTTAAAAGTTTTTCTTCCTTTGATTCCATTGAGTACCTCCTAAATTAGCAAAGGGACAACAAGGTCTAGCTAGCTTTCAAATTTAGCCTTGCTGCCTCTTCACAATCTTTAGAACTTCAACTTTCTAGTTTTTCACTCTACTTGTAATTTTTGAGAAGAATCTGAAGTTCTTTGACTATCTTTTCTTTTCTTCTAAACAAACTAGACATGGTTATGTGATGCTTCTTGGCAATCTCAGTTAGAGTCAATTCACCCTTCAAAAATTCAATGATGGCTTGATCAATAGGTTCTTTAAAAAGTTTTATTGCCTCTCTTACAGCTTCTTCTCGTTCGATTCTCGAAGCGTACTCAATAGGAGACTCAGAACAAGCATAAGACTGTGCTTCAAGTGAAATATCTACACCCTGCACTTCATCCATATAATCCATAGAAATAAGATTCATGCGCTTTTTACTGTAATATGGACATTCAGCACATGATTTTCTGCATATTGCTGTATTCCCCTTTTCAGTCGAGATGATGCATTTGGTTCGAAGTTCGTATTCCTTTTTCATTCGCCAATCATCACGTACGGTTGCGTCATAGATTGTTTCAGGAACATAAAGCTTTTGGCCTTCTACATAGATGTAATAAGGACGATCTTTGCTTGGATAGCGCCAATCTTCTTTTTTGCCATCAGGACCACCGATAAATTCGGAGTCGCGAAATGATTTGTTCTTGCTATTACAAGAATCATTAAATTTAGTAGACAATGTTGTTGCCTTAATATCAGAGCAACATCACCATTAAGTTTTCTCGTCTACATGCCTTTCTCCACCCGAATGGTTAACTAGTATCGAGGCGGAATTTTCGTGCCATTTGCAACTGGCTAGTTCAAATATAACAAAACCCAAAATTTCACTTTTGGAAAAATTTCCCAACGTTTTTTAGATAAAAATCGTATAAAAATGTACAAAAAAAGACCTTATTGATGCTAGAGTTGATTTCTAGTCAGCAACAAGGTTTGTTTAATATTAATATTCAGGTTTAAATTTGGAAAAATTTCCTAATACTTTTTTTAAAAATTATGGGATTTGCCATTCAGCATGATTTGTTTTTGCTATTTTAAGTGTCCAATCTTTTAGTTCCTCACCGTAGCAATAATCAATTAGGAATTCATAAAATTGATATTGAAGCGAGTTTGACCCTTTCAAGTTGAATCCTGCACTTTCTAAAAGCTTATAAGATACTAATGGATGTAGTTCAAATGCAGCACACAAAGCAACACATTCTCTTAGTGATGGCTTAACTTCATCATCTAAGAACTTACTTATTTTATGATTATCTATATAGCTCCTTTTGTACACTGAATAGGGTGTATTGAATCCCGAATCATCCATTAGCACTCTAAGATTAAATCCAAAAGTTCCATTCAATTGAGATTGTAAATTAAGAGCATCATCCAAATCTTCTACGATTCTATCGATGTCAGCATCTTGAGCTCTTAAATATATTCTTTGATTATGTTCATCTGAAATCTTGATATTTTTTGTTTTATTCTTCTTTCTAGTTTCGCAGTTATCACAAAACGGAAAAGGCAAATTGTCAGTTGAATTATCATCGCTATTGTCAAAAGCGAGGCAACATTCATCCATGTGATTAACCGCGTATAAAGTTAAATGTCTTTTATTGCCTTCAGCCTCAACATACTTTTTATCATTAATTACAAATACATCATCGACGAATAAAATATGATGATTATCTAAGCTTTCCTTTAACTTTTTGTTGTTTATGGTAGAGAAAAAGGAATTATAAATGCCACCTTCAAATGTCTGCTCGCCCTCTTTAATTTTAACAATGCTATCAGCGTATGCGTTGTCCTTTTCTTCTTTAATTCTAGTTCTTTGAATTTCTTCAATATCTTTGATTAAGGTGTCGATATCTTCTTTATGATTTGATTTATTCCATGTATTTATTACATATTTCAGATCGATAAGAAAAGCATGAATAATTTCGTATTCTTGTTGGCCTTTTCTATAATTAGCTTTGGAATAACCTATATATTCAAGGATATTATTTAATTTTAATTTGTTATTGTTTTTATTGTATGGCAAAACGAACGCGTTCCTTACGCCTTTAATTTCATCGCTTAATTTATTTTGCTTAATATAGTCACCATACGTGATTTGCTTTTGAATAGAGGTTGTTTCAGGCAAATGACGCTTATCGGCAGTAAAGCCATATCTATAATATTTAGCGTCTAAAACATACGCTATGTTATTGTGGACGAGCACAGTATCAGGACGTAAGTCGCTACTTTTAAATGATTCATAATTATTTGTTTTTAAATACCAATCTGCACTTGGATTAAAATTAGTCGCATCCCTATTGCCAAAAATAGAGTTGATCATTCTTTCAAAGACATATTCGTACGAATCAACGCCATAAACCAATTCATCAGCATTTTGGTCGTCACTAAGACCCTCAACAATTGTGAGCATGTGTGTTAATCGCCTTTTTTTAATATCATCAAAAGTCTTATCCAACTCACGCTTTAACGTATCTACATAAAGATTTCTTAGGCCTTCGTTTATAGGAATTATTCTAATAAAGGAGGTGTTATTGATTCTAAAAAGCCAACCTAGAATATCTAGGCTCTTCTTTACACAATATTTATGAATTTCGACTAAGATATTGTCCAATTCATTTTTTACTTCAACAACAAGGTCACTATAAATCACGTTACCTTTCGAGATTATTGGCTGTCCATTAAGAGTTCTTTTCCAATCTACTCTTCCCCTTTGGTTTTTCTTTAGTATCTTTTCCCTGTTGATATAAAAACCATTTTTCAAATAATCTTGAATAATCCATAGAAAAGATAATATCGGCAAGGCTTTATTCTTAGAAAAGCTCGATTCAATTTTCACATTTGCATTTGAATGAGTCTTAGCAATAGAGATGGTGTTTAAAATTGCAAGAATATCTTTCCTAGCGTTTTCTAAAGATGAATTATCAAAGTCAAATGTTTCTGGATAATAGAAGTCTATCCTATTATTCCTCATTTTGAGACCAACAAAAGAATCATCAATTTTATTGGTGACTGTATGATAATAAATGGTTATTTCATCTTTTCTACTTGTTGAGTTTGCTCTTGACCCCATCACTAAATACCTCGGTACCACTCTTCAAATATTCCTCTACGAGTTGGTCTAGTGATTTAATATCTTCTTTAAACCATTTATCTCTTGCAAATTTGGAAACATCGTCCCACAAGTATTCAAGAACCTTATAAGCAAATTTTTTAGTATCTTCTTCGCTTGAAAGGGTAGCCTCTTCTTTTCTCATGCCAGTCTTATCAACGAAATATACGCCAATCTGCTTATCTTCATTATTTAAATTATCAGTTAGCTCTAGCATATATTCATTGATGGCATTAACCAATTCTTCCCATGTAACATTGAGCGAAATAAGCGACGGAATATACATCCCTTTAAACTCGTGGTCATCCTTAAATTCATTAATTAATTTCTCGAATTCCCACCTTCTCTTAAAGGCAGTGTCTAAAGTAAATACGTTTTGATCTGATGTATTCATCGTTGCATATATAAATAAATTACCTGGAAGCTTAATGTCTTTAAAAAGGAATTGCCCATCAAACTCTTTGTTCAAATAATCAATTATGTTGATGTTTGTGATTGGATATTCGCTAATGCCATTTTTTCTATCTAACAATTGGAAAATATCGCCAAAAATACTAGGAGCGCTTCCTCTATTCAACTCTTCTATTACAAGCGCAACTTTCTCATTTGGCTTTCTTATTGCTTGTGCTAAAGCTAAAGTAAATGGACCGGGATTAAATTGGTAAGTGACCTTATCACCATCAACAATAGGCAATATTTGACCAACAAAATCGGTATTTGTATAGTCTGCAAAGAAAGTTGTTCTTATATAATTTTCTTTAGGATATCCATCAAGCAAAACGTGCTCAACATAGTATGATTTTCCACATCCCGGAGTTCCGTAAACGATTAAGTTTTTGCCGTCTTTTATTGTAGATGAATTCCAATCGTAAATAACAACATCACTATTGTTTGAATCATCATCTTCTTCTATCTTATTGCCATTTATAATATCATTTATCAATGATTTATAACTGTTTAACCTAAAAATTGACTTTTGCGTTTTTGCACTGTTTCTATAGTCTTCTGGTAAGTCTTTATAAGGTATATCTTTTATCCACTCAACTTTTCTATTGTTTACATAATCGTTGTCTTGATCCACCGGATTAGATATGAATTCATAGTTGCCTATAATTCTTCCGATATGAGCAATGTTTCTATCAAAATATACAATATAGTCACCAATTTTAATTTCGTTCTTAAACATCCATATTTGAGAAACATTTTGACCTAAAGCATATTTATTGATATCTGGATAAAGACTCAAATAATGGTTTCTCAAATCGTTTTTGGTTTCGATATTTGTTAAATCACCTAGCCCCTTCCAACCGATACATATATGAGGATTTTCTTTATCCAAAGCCGAATTTTTAAGAGTTATATGAATGCCATATACGTTAAAATCTTCATCGGTTTGATTATCAATATTCATTAGAATATGCCTTTCGCCTTCAGAAAATAGCGACAGCATTTGCTTTCCCATTTCGGAATTATTTTTAATTATTTGAAGGATATAGTTTCCTTTCCCCTTCCAAATTGTAATTAAGTCATCTATTCCCATGCCACCTTCAGCACTTATGATTTGCTTGATGTCTCCTCCAAGTCTAGCATCGGTTGCATATAAGACAGTAACTTTACCTTTTTGCTTCGAAGTCGCTCCCACGAAATCTAAGGCAGTAGCATTTTCCACATTATCAAAAAAATTCTTTGCTACATCTGATAGAATACTAATTTGTTTGTTTATGCATTGATAATCAACTTTCCTAATATAAACTTTCATAAACTACTTCTCCTTTTTTTCAGTTTTTAACAAATATGCTCCCCACTGCTCTGCAATAGCTTTTGCAAATCCTGGGAACGTTTTACTTCGCCATATTCTTCTTTCCTCAGGCGTCTTTGTTTTCGTTAAACCATCAGAATACCATTTCGCTAATCTTCTACCACTACCAAATTCTATATATTCCCCGGGATCTACAATATCCGTAGGGACTAACAAAGGTAAATTTTTTAACCATAAACATGTTTTTTTAGAGGCGGAATCGCCAAACTGCCATGGTTGCACGATTTGATTTGGTTTTCTAAACCTAGTGTTCATAATACCAACAGGATTTTCTATAGCTATATGTTTAATATTTGCTTTTGCCAATTTCAGAAAAAACTTTGCAGCCTCTTCTCTTTCCTTTGCTCTATTCGGAAAATTTGGATGAGGTCTCCTTTGATCTATTGGCAAATCCTTATCATCTGGATGATAAAACCATTTAGCTCCACTTACAGCCAAAAATGTGCAAGGTGGATGAGCAACCATTAAATCCCATTCTCCTTCAATAAAACATTCTTTTCCGGTTTCTAAAATTCCGCCTTTATTTTTAATTACTTGGAGTACATCTTGCTTAAAATGCCATTCTGGATGCCCTCCACTGCATGGCAAAATATCGCAACTATATGCATTAAATCCTAGCTTTCTAAATTCTGTGCATACGCGTTGGCTTTCTTCACAAGCAATCAGTATATTAAATTTTTTCATTTCTTTTCCCCTCCATTACGTTATACACAGCAAGACCTATTTTTTTGGCAAACAAAACCGGAACTGCATTTCCGATCATCTTAAAGCAATACGCCGTTGATCCCAAAAATTCGAAATCAATTGGGAAGGACTGCAATAAAGCAGCTTCTCTAACAGTGATGGTTCTAGCTTGATTTATATCTGGATGAATGAACATAAAACCATCTTTATATAAATGCGAAACAATCGTTGGGGAAGGCTTGTCCCACTCCAAACTTCTATATTTATTATGGTTCGTTTTATGTCCTGTTTTTTCAAAGTAAAAATCTAGTTTCTCTTGATTTGGAATGTCGTTCATATCATTTTTCAGCCATTCCTTAATTATTGAAATATCTCTAGGATTATTGTATCGAGCATCATGAAGCGGAATAATCACATCCCCAACTAGCGCATGAGAAACATTCTTTCTCCCTTCCTTATAGGGCTTATCTAACACTCTAAATTTTGGGAGGTTTCCTATTGCATCTCGCACAGTTTTTTTGGTTTTGGTTGATTTTAAATTTGATAGTTCCTTATACAAACTTTCAACTTCTAAACCGCTCTCTTTTGATACTCCAAAAATAATAACTCTTTTTCTTTCTTGTGGAACATCAAAATCCGAAGCGGAATAGATCGATTTATTCATTAAATTTGGTGTTCTAATTTCGTAGCCTATCTCTTCAAATGCCTTGTAGATTCTTTTGATGACAAATTCACCACCTGGCTTTGCACTTAAAATACCGGGCACATTCTCAAAAACAATAATTTTAGGCCTATAGTTGTCTACTATTTTTACAAAACTTTCGAATAAATAATTACGATAATCATCGCGCATGGAATTTGGATCCTGCGCTCTGCCAGCTAGTGAATAAGCTTGACAAGGAGGCCCGCCTATAATCACATCGACTTTATTATTTCCTATTAATGCATCTAAACCGCCAGTAACAAATACTTCGTCATTCGCTTGCCTATACAGTTTCAATGTTTCTTGTTCCCAATTGCCGTGCATTAATTCGCTTGTTTTCTGAACATCAAAAAGAACCACACGCTTTCTAGCTTCAGAAATCTTATAGTTCCATCTTTTTATTAAATTATTACGAAGCGTTTCAACCATGGGTTTTTCCCATTCAACATGTGCCAAAAAGTGATATTTTTTTGTTTCTAAAAAACCCTCAGACAACCCACCGGCCCCTGCAAACAGATCAATAACATTTATTTTTTTATTCATGTTTCATCACCTTAACGCACTCTTTCCACTATTAATCCAAGAATCCAATTCATCTTTTTTAAATTTCCATTGTTTTCCAACTTTATGAGCAGGGATTCCGTTATTTTTCCTTATCCAATCACGGATTGTTACAGTCTTTACTCCTAAATAATCAGCCGCTTCTTCAATATTTATCCATTTATCGTTATTTACAGCGCTCATTTTCACACCTCAAAAATTAAAAATCACATTGAAGATTATATATTAAAATAATGCGTATTTCAATTCCATTTAATGTCATTATGATATATTTTGTTTATATTTATTGTTATTTCTTGATATTTATTTATTGCATTAAAAGTTCTAAAATTCAAATAGGCAGGTCAACAATTCCACTACTATTCCATTCCCTGCCATTTTATAAAGTTGAGTGTTGCTGAATTCATTGATTACCTTATCTATCTCTTCATCACACCACCCCATAAGTCGCCAACATTCTCTAGGAGTTAGTCTTCTAATGGATATAAGTTCATCCTTATCATCTACGACTACTCCTATATCAGTTACCGATGTTTTGATAGTTGGAATCATCGATTTTTGAACCACTCCCCTTTTTGATG
>CALVKD010000005.1 GCA_944332525.1 uncultured Bacilli bacterium
AAGGAGAAGAAGGGATAAAAGATACACATTCTCGAGAAGCGTATAAATTACATGATGAGAAAATATTAGAAAAAGAATATAAGAAGTTGTTGGAAGATTTAGAGAGAACCAAAGCGGAGAATGAATATTTAAAAAAATCATTTCCCCAAGCTCTAGAGAGAAGCAAACAAATAAAGAAAAGACAAAAATAATAAAGAAGATTTTGGGGAAATATAAATTAACGCTTCTCTTAAAAATAGCAAAAAAATAAGTGTCCTTCGCTTTTAATTAAACGAAGGCTTTTTATATATTGTTAAATATGTTTTTTCTTCAAAAAACATAGTAATAAATAAATAATTTTTAATTATTAGGTTTGTGAAATGTATAGTTTTTTTGCAAAAAGTGATTATTTATTTATGTGTTTTTCTTGTAACTATATTTTAAGGTGATAAAATCTAATTATGATTACAATATTTAAAGAAAACGGAAAAGAAGTTTTAAGAAACGATTACGAAGATATTAGCGGAATTGAAATCGAAAGCGGAAGCTGGATTCATATCAGTAATCCAACAGCCGATATCATCAATAAAGTTTGTGAATTAACTTCAATATCAAACGAATTATTATTATGTGCGCTAGATGATGAAGAATCTGCTCGTGTTGATACCGATGACGGAGATACTTTAATCGTTCTTGATACTCCATTAGCCATTGATGAAAGTAATGCTAACTACACGACAGTACCTTTTATCATTGGATATAATCGTAGCTATTATGTAACTATTTGTAAGCATGATGTTCCTTTAATTAATGATTTGTTTAGAAAAGTAAAAGTTATCGAACCGCATAAACATGTTAGATTGACTCTTTATTTTGTTAATGTTTTAGCTTCAATATTTATTACATTCTTAAAAAGAATTAATACACATACTGAAAATTTGGAAACAAAATTAAGAACATCGACAAAAAATAAAGAATTGCTTGAATTAATGGATACTAATAAAACATTAGTTTATTTCTCAACCGCGTTAAATGCTGATAAAGGTGTCTTAAGTCGTCTATTAAGAAGTCAAACTTATAAAAAATTTGAAAGCGATTTTGATTTGATGGAAGATACTCAAGTTGAAATGGATCAAGCTATTGAAATGTGTTCGATTTACCGAAACATTCTTTCAGGTATGATGGATGCCTTTGCATCAATTATTAATAATAATATGAACGTCATAATGAAAACTTTGACGGTTGTAACTATTATTATTTCCTTACCTACATTAGTTGCATCTATTTACGGAATGAATGTTAATGATATGCCGTTAGCTGAGAATAAATTTGGATTTTGGATTGTTTTATCAATTTGTATTATATTCGCATTAATCGGTTCAATTGTTTTACTCTATATCGGTAGAGATAAAAAGAATCGTTAATGAATAAAAAAAGAGGGGGTATTTATAATGAAAACAGCTGCAAAAGTATTTTTAATTATAGGAATGGTAGGAAATTCACTAGGCTTAATTTTTAGCTTTTTAGGAACGCCGCTTATGCTAATCTTATCGGGATGTATGGCCGCGGTGATTTTACTTGTCGGTATATTTACTTTTAAAAAACTTGATACTGCACATAGCAAAAATGAAATTATTGGATGGGGTATTGCTTCATTAATATTAGTTAACTTAATTGCCGGTATTTTAGTTCTTTGCATTCCAGAAAGCGAATTTACAAAAAATGGAAGTGAACCGCTCTCTGCTAATGATTTAGAAAAGAAGCTTCAAGAATTAGAAACTTTAAGAAGCAACGGCACTATTTCTGAAGATGAATATAAAGATTTAAGAAATAGAATCTTAAATAAATAGCAAAGTAGGGGGTTATTTTTATGAAAATTGCTGCGAGAGTCTTTATTTATATCGGTTATGTTCTTTCAGTTTTTTGCACTTTGTTTACGCTAATCTTTGCAGTTAATTTTAGACCGGCTGTCCAGATATTAATTGATAATGGTGAAATTATTATTGATGAAGAATCATTATTGATGTTGAGCACAATGATATGGGTTGCTTTTGTTATCGTTATTATTTATACTGTCGCAACTTTTATTGTTGGTATAAAAACTGATAAACATTTAAAAAATGGTTTTACCGGTGATGGACAAATTATTCTTTATGGTGTTTTAAGCTTAATCTTCGTTAATATTTTAGCAGGAATATTTGTTTTATTGCTCTTGGCTGTTAAGGAAGATGGTAATAACGATGAAGAACTTAATAAGCGATTAAACGAGTTAAAAGATCTGCTTGACAGGGGCTTAATTAACGAAGAAGAATATTCTGAACTTAAGAAAAGAGCTATCGAAAAAAACATATAAATTATTAAGAAAAGAACAAAAAGATATCAACATACTTATGAAAATAAGTATGTTTTTATTTTGATGTATAGTATAAAATTATAGGTGATTAATAGGAGAAATAACTCTATGGATGCTAAAGAAAGAATTACAACTTTAACTAGACTTTTGAATACATATGCCTATCAATATTATGTCGAAGATAATCCTCAGATATCTGATTTTGAATATGATCAACTATATCAAGAATTAGTAACTTTAGAAAAGCAATATCCTCAGTATGCTCTTGATGACTCACCAACAAAGAGAGTTGCTGATAAAGTGCTTGATAAATTCGAAAAAATTACCCATGTCGTCAAAATGATGTCGATAGATGATGTCTTTTCAATTGGAGAAGTAGAAAAATTTGTTGAAGATATTAGAAAAATAAATCCTAATGCTATCTTTAATTGCGAATTAAAAATCGATGGACTATCTGTTTCTTGTATCTATGAAAATGGTCTTTTAAAAGTTGCTTCGACAAGAGGTAATGGGACAGTTGGCGAAATCATCACGGATAATGCTAAAACCATTCATGCAATCCCGTTAAAATTAACCAAACCGATTTCTATTGAAGCTAGAGGTGAGATTTTTATGCCGAAAAAATCACTTCTAAAATTAAATCAAGAACGTAAAGAAGAAGGCCTTGATGAATTTCAAAATTGCCGTAATGCCGCTTCGGGAACTATTAAATCTTTAGATAGCAAAATTGTCGCAAAAAGAAATTTGGATAATTTTATGTATACACTTCTTGATGATAAAGGTGTAATCACTCAAGATGGAGCTTTAAAAGAACTTGAAGAGTTAGGCTTCAAGGTTAATAAAGAAGGTAGGGTTTGCCACAATGTTCAAGAAATATCTAATTATATTGAATATTGGAGAACTCATAAAGATGATTTGCCATATCCAATTGATGGAGTTGTCATTAAAGTTAATGAACTCAATACCTACGATGAAATAGGATATACGGTAAAATCCCCAAAATGGTGTATCGCTTTTAAGTATCCAGCTGAAGAAGCTTCTTCAATTTTAAGAAGCATTACTTTCCAAGTGGGACGGACAGGTGTAGTTACGCCGGTTGCTAATTTTGATACGGTTTATATTTCAGGAACAGATGTCTCAAGGGCGACTCTCCATAATGAAGATTTTATTAAATTAAGAGATATCCGTGTCGGAGATGTAATTAAAGTTAGAAAATCTGGAGAAATAATTCCTGAGGTTTTCGCAGTTGATTTTTCAAAGCGCAAAGCTGATAGCAAACCTTTCCAAATGATTGAATATTGCCCTGTCTGCGGCAGTAAACTAGTTAGAAATGACGGAGAAGCTGATTATTTTTGCTTAAATCCAAATTGTAAGGCGAGAATACTTAATTCTTTAATCCATTTTGCTAGCAAACCAGCGATGAATATTGAATCTCTCGGTGATCGGTTGATTGAAAATTTTTATAACCTTGGATTTATCAAATCTATTCCAGATATATATCATCTTTACGAAAAAAGAGATGAATTAATTAAATTAGAAAAACTCGGTGAAAAATCAGTTGATAATATTCTTTCTTCTATCGATGTTTCTAAGTCGAATAACCTCGATAAAGTATTATTTGGGCTAGGTATTAGAAACGTTGGAGCGAAAGTAGCGACTGTTCTCTGCGAAAATTTTGACACTATTGATAAATTAAAAAATGCAACAGTTGAGCAATTGACAGCAATTCCTGATATTGGATTAGTTATTGCTGAAAGCGTGGTTAGTTACTTTAAAAATGAAGCAAATTTAAAGATGATTGAAGAACTTCGCAGCTCTGGTGTCAATATGTCTTATAAAAAGAGAAATACTGTCGATGGAGCTTTTGCTCATAAAATTGTTGTCTTAACTGGTAATTTAAAAAATTATACCCGTGAACAGGCTTCGGATATCATTATTTCATTAGGTGGTTCGACTTCTTCATCCGTTTCTAAAAAGACAGATTTAGTTTTAGCTGGTGAAAAGGCTGGATCAAAATTAACTAAGGCTCAAGCTTTGGGAATTAAAATCATTTCTGAAGAAGAGTTTATGGAGATGATTAAAGCAAAGGAGGATGTTAATGAATAAAATAAAATACTTCTTTTCCTTTTATAAACCGCATTGGAAATTATTTGTTTTTGATTTATCATGCGCGTTTATTGTCGCTGGATGTAATTTGTTTTATCCAACGATTGCTAGAAACATTATCAATATTTATGTTCCGAGAAAAGAACTAGACTTAATTTTTATTTGGTCAGGAATTTTACTTGCTGTTTATATTTTAAAATTAATTCTTAATTATTGCTTGCAATATTGGGGACATATCGTCGGAGTACGAATCCAAGGCGATATGCGGAAAACCATGTTTAAAAAATTAGAAAAGCTTCCGTATTCGTATTACGATGAAACTAAAACCGGAACTATCATGTCGAGGATTATTAATGATTTGATGGATATATCGGAATTAGCTCATCACGGACCAGAAGATTTATTTTTATCAATGGTTACCTTTATTGGAGCTTTTGTCATCATTGCGATGATGAATATCTATTTAGCCTTAATCGTTTTTGTGTTAATTCCATTTATTCTTTTCTTCTTAATTAAAAGAAGGAAAAAGCAAAAAGAAGCTTTTCGCCAGATGCGGATTAAAACTGGTGAAATCAACGCTCAAGTTGAGTCATCGATATCCGGAATTAGAGTTTCTAAAGCCTATGGGGCAACTGAACATGAAATTGAAAAATTTAATGAATCAAATATTTCATTCCAGCAGGCCCGCGGAGAAGCTTATCGGCAAATGGGTATATTTAATGCCGGGATTAATTTCTTTAGCGATATGCTTTATTTGATTGCAATTTTAGCAGGTGGAGTCTTCTTCTACTATGATTTAATCGATTCCGGTGATTTTACAGCATTTATTCTTTATATCACTACCTTAATTACTCCTATTAGAAACTTTATCGCTATTTTTGAACAAATTCAAAATGGGTCAACTGGCTTTGAACGCTTTGTCGAGATTATGAATGAAGAGGAAGAGCAAGAAGATACCGATGCAATTGAATTAAAAGATATTCATGATGAAATAAAGTATGAAAACGTTACTTTCCATTATGGAAAGAAAGATATCGATGAAGTTAATTACGTTATCAAAGATTTTTCTTTAACAATAAAGAAAGGGGAAACCGTAGCATTAGTTGGACCTTCTGGAGGAGGTAAAACTACTTTATGTCATCTTTTGCCGCGCTTTTATGAAATAGATTCGGGAAGGATTACTATAGACGGGGTAGATATCCGTCGTTTTACTCGGGATTCATTAAGAAAACATATCGGTATCGTCGCTCAAGATGTATTCTTATTCTCTGGTACAGTTAAAGAAAATATTGCCTATGGAAACCTAGACGCTAGTGATGAAGAAATTAAAAAAGCTGCTCAATTAGCTAATATTGATAAGTTTATCGAAAGTTTGCCAGAAGGATATAATACTTATGTCGGTGAACGCGGAGTTAAACTCTCAGGCGGACAAAAGCAGAGAATATCTATTGCGCGAGCTTTTTTAAAAAATCCAGAAGTATTGATACTTGATGAAGCTACTTCGGCTTTGGATAACGTAACTGAGATGCAGATTCAAGATGCTCTTGATAAATTATGTGTTGGACGTACAACCATTGTTGTCGCTCACCGCTTATCGACTGTTAAGAAGGCTGATAGAATTATTGTTATTACCGATAAAGGAATAGTCGAAGAAGGTAATCACGAAGAATTATTAAAGAAAAACGGATTATATGCCTCTTTATATAAATATCAATTTAGAGATTAAAAAAGGACCAACTGGTCCTTTATTTTTTCATGATATAGAGAATTCCGATTGTTCCAGGCCCGCAGTGAGATGAGATGACCGCGCCAGCGTGGGTTACCATAATATTTTCTGCAGGTAAATATTTTAATAATTCATTATAGAGATATTTTTCAGAGTTATCAGCAAATGTTGATGTCAGCATTACAAGAGAAGTATCCATATTTGGTAAATCCTTTTTAAATATTTCAAGTAATGCGTTGCAAGCTTTGATTGTTTTACCAATCGGTTTTTTATAGACGATCATGCCTCCGTCAACTACACGGATAATCGGTTTGAGATATAAGGCTGAAGCTAAGAAATAAGCAACGCCTGAGCAGCGACCGCCTTTGTAAAGATAATCCATAGTTTCTATTAAAAATTGCGAACGAACTAATGGACGAATTTTTAAGAGTTCTTCGTTAATTTCAGCGAGATTTTTTCCTTCTTTAACTAATTTAACAGCTCTAGTTACTTGTAAACCAATTCCCGTTGAAAGATTTAATGAATCAAAGATTAAAATCCTTCCTTTTTCAAAATTTTCACTAGCTAAGCAAGCGTTTTGATATGAAGAAGACATTTTACTCGAAATACCGGTATAAAAGATGTCATATCCTTCATCAATATATTTTTGGAAGCAAGTAATAAATTCGCCAACTGAAATAGCTGATGTTTTAGGTAATATTTTATTTTTTTCAACATATGAATAAAGATCTTTGACAGTTATGTCGATGCCATCATGATAAACTTTGTCGCCAAAGGTAACACCTAAAGGAATTACGCTAATGTTATTTTCTTCAAGATATTCTTTTGTTAAGTCACTTGTCGAGTCTACTATTATCTTAATTTTATTCATATAGTCTCCTTATTATCTTCTCTTTATAATATTATTTTATCATAAAAGAAGATATTGTCATTAAATTAGTTTTATCTGGTCGGCTATTTTTTTATTGATTAAACCAAATCTTGAAAGAACCGGCATCAATAATTTAAAGACTGCAAATAATAATAGTGATTGCGGAATAAGGTAAATTAAATTTTTTGGAAGTGAAAATAATAACATATAATAAAGCGTTTGAGTCATATTATAACCGGCGACTATTCCCCAAGAAATTCCTCCAATTATTACGTTAGAAAATATTCCGATAACTAGCCGCATTAATAATATTCTTGGAAAATTAATTTTGCTTTTATAGAGAAATAGTCCGTAAATAAAACCGGTAAACATCGCTTGGATGACATACCCGATAAAGAATCCAGTTCCTGATGTATCAAATAAGAAGAAACCGATTGTGTCTGAGAAAAAACCGATTACTAATCCAGCAATAGGGCCGAATAATGCGGTGATTAATGAAAAGAAAATAAAGCCAAATGAGAGACCTAAATTAGCAAAACCTGATGGTAAGACGAGTAATTTTGAAACGAGCATTAAGGCAAATAGCATCGCAGTTATCGTTATTTTTCTAACATCTTTAACAAAATCTAAACTTCCTTTCCAGTATCCTTTGTAAAATGGCGATGGGAAAGTATCTGATAAATCATAAAAATTATCCTCTTTTTTCATCGGTAAAATTACAATTACTGCCGCACTTATTACTAGCCCGCATATCAATGCGTATAATCCACCTAAATAAGGGGAATACATATTAGTTATTTCAATGATATTTTTCTCATCTAAGTAATGGATATTTTCCTCTCCGACATATGTTTTTAAATAGTCTTCAATAAATTTTTTTCCTCGCGTTGAAATATTATTTTGAGATGATAGATAAAATTCATCATAATAGCTATATTCTGTACTGATATGATAAATTCCATCTGTTTCTGAAATAGAAAAATCATTATTGTTAAATAGTTTTTCAATGTTGATATTTTGATATTTTTCAGCAGAATTGCGAATGGTTAATAATTTTTCTTCTGTCACAAAATTGTCAATATTTATCTGAACATCAGATGTGAAATAACAATTAATTAATCCATTATAATTATTAGAAATTGAGGTAATAAAATATCCGATTAAAAAAGAAAGTAATAATGCAAACACAATTATTACCTTCCGCTTATATAATTTCATACATATTTCTTTGATCATTTTCTCGACCTCCAAGGCCCGCGATCAAAGGCGGACTGGCTAATAAACCGCCTTGTCAGTTCGTCCATATCAATCCGTTTTGATACAGCACTTAACGCTTATTAGCCGCAACAACAATATTTTATCTTAAATTTTTAATAGTTTCAACTGCCTTATTGGCTAATAAAATTGAGAAAAAGCATAAAATAGGGCAAAAAAGTGTAAATTTTATGATATCGTTTTTTCACTTTAATATAAAATATTTTATATTAAGTTATCTTATTCACCGAAAATACCCATAAATTTATCAAATGGAAAATATTTTCTTGCTAAATAAAAACCGTCTTTATTATAATAAATGCAATATTAGCAGGACGGCTAAGCCGTTTTAGTATCTCGCTGATATTTTTAATGAAAGGAGCTAATAATAATATGAAGAAAAGAACTCTAAAAGGCGCTGCAATGTTAGCCTTAGTCTCTACAAGTGTTGTTGCTCTTGCTGCTTGTGGTGGAAGAGGTAGTTCAAGTGGATCCGGTTCGGCTGGACACTATACCTATAACACGTCTTTAACAATTGCACCTACAACTTGGAACACCCATAACTGGGAAACATCCGAACAAAGCTATATCCAAGGCTTTACCGAAATGGGCCTTTACGATGTTATTTTAAATTCAACAAAAAATGGTTATGAATTCGTTTCAGAAATGGCAAGCGATTTCCCTCACGATTTAGTTAAGGAAAATAAACTTTCTGCACAAGAAAGAATCGAAGCTATGGAAATTCTCGGTTCTGAAGGTAACTTAACCAATGGTCAAATTTGGGAAATTGACCTTAACCAAAATGCTAAATGGGAAGACGGCACTCCTATTACAGCTGAAGATTACATTAAATCAATGGAACTCCAATTGAGTCCACAATATGTTAACTACCGTGCTGATAGCTACTACGCTAATAACTTTGTTATCGCTAATGCTGAAAGATATTTCAAACAAGGTCGTTCAACTCTTGAACCAGCTTACACCTACATTGATAAAGAGAATACTTCTCAAGCTGTTCAATGGACTGATACTAATGCATATAACGATGGTCTTGAAGTTATTAACATCGGCAAATATAACCCTGCAGTAGATTCACTTTTCAGTGATTCAGGTTCTACAAGCAGCAGTGATATCACACTTGAAACATTATTAAGCCAATTCGGCGGTGATGATACAGTTTCTCAAGCAGTTAGACTTGCTTGCTTACGTATTGATGATGCAGTTAAGAATTACTTAATTGATTTACACGTCACTTCAAAGGGTGATACACCAGATTCTGGTTGGGAAGAAGTTGAACAACCAAGCGATATCACAACTGAACAACTTAATGCTGATATTGATATCCAAGTATTCGATACAGTTAAAATTAAAGTTAGAACTGAAATCTCAACTGTTGGTGCTGATGGAAAAGAAGACGCAAGTAAATTTGAAGATTATTCCAGAGACGCTCTTGTCGCTGACTTAAATACAATTGCACAAGGATTATTTAGCAGAAATACTTGGGCTAATAAACAATGGGCTTACCTCTGCTTCCTCTTCGTTAACTACTATAATGATGATACCGTTGATTTCTCAGAAGTCGGTATTAAAGCAGTTGAAGGCAATCCATACAAGTTTAGACTTTACTTAGCTATCCCAATGTCTTCACTTGATTTACGTTTCGCATTAACTAGCAACTGGTTAGTTAAAACAGATTTATATGAACGTTTAACTGAAACATTACCTGGCGGAACTACCGTTAGAACAAAATATGGTACATTATCCGCAGATAACTATATGTCTTATGGTCCATATAGACTTGAAACATATTCAAATACTTCATTCCGTATTGTCAGAAATGAAAATTGGTATGGTTATACCGATGGCAAACATGAAGGACAATACCAAATGGATGAACTCTATACACGTATTATTCCAAAGCAAGAAACTGCTCTTCAAGAATTTATGGCTGGACGTCTTGATGATGTTGAACTCACAAGAGACAACATGCAAGACTATGGCGATTCTGAAAGAAGGACAACCACACTTGAATCTTATACTCAAAAGGTTTCCTTTAACTCTGATAGAGCTTCTCTCTTATCAAGACAAACAACTGGTGTTAACAAGACAATTCTCGCCAACCTCGATTTCCGTAAAGGATTATCATTAGGTATCAATAGACAATCTGTCGCTAATGTTACATCTGGTTCTCAACCATTCACCGGATTACTCAATAGCTTATACTTAACAGATGTCGCTTCTGGTGAAAAATATCGTAATACTGAACAAGGTAAATCTGTCTACACCAATTTATATAAAGATTTAGGTGGAACACCAGATAATAGAACAGCATTAGCTGAAAGCGCAAATGGCTATAATTCTTCCATGGCTGCTTACTATGTTGCTAATGCAATTGAAACAGAACTCGCTTCTGATCAAACAGGACACCTTGTCAATGGAGACAAAATTAGACTTGACTTAAGAGTTTACGATGCTACTAGTGAAACAACTGTCGATATGAACTTTGAATTAAGCTCAGCCTTCGATAAGACATTAAAAGATGCTGTTGCCTTACTTAAGCAAAGAGATCCTCAAAAGTATTCTAACTTGAATCTCACAATTGAAATCAATGCTGTTACCGACCAAGACTACTACAACACAGCTAAAACCGGTAACTTCGATATGATCTTCTCAATTTGGGGCGGCGCTAATATTGCACCATACAACCTCATGCAAGTTTACTGTGATGCTGATTTCACAAATACTTGTGAATATGGCTTCAAGGGTAAACAAAATGATCCAAGTGTTGCTAACTTATGGATTGATTTAAATGGAAACGGAAGCGTTGATTCCGGTGAAACCAAGACAATTCATGCTTGGTATACATCTCTTACCGATGGTACATACTATGAACCAGATGGTGACCGCGATGAACAAGGCAATTTCATTGATGAATCAGAACAAGCAAGATTTGATACTGTACACAATCAAAAGTTAACAATCTTAGCTAGCCTTGAATTAGCTATTTTACAGAGATGGGAAGCAGTTCCATTACTCGCAAGAGGAACATCTACATTAACTTCTTGGAAAGTTGAAAACGCTACTGATACTTACTACGACTTTGTTGGCTTCGGTGGAATTCGTTTCATGACATTTACATATGACGATGCACAATGGGCTAACTTAGTTGCTGAAGCAGGTGGCAACTTAAGCAATGAGTATTAATAATTATTAAAAATTAGAGCACTTATAAGACCAAGACAAGTGGTGTTGAACTAACTGTTTTGGTCTTTAGGTGTCTTATAGAGGGAAGTAAAATGAGGGATACAAAAAGCACATTAATTTACATTTTAAAACGATTGTGTTTGATGATTGTTACTTTTGTAATCATTTTCACTATCTGCTTCTTTTTAATCAGACTTCTTCCTCTAAAGTTTAGTCCGGGACCTGGTGACTCGGAATATATCTTTTATGAGATTCAAGTAGCTTTAGGAAGATACACGAAAGGAAGCAATGGAGAATACTATCAAACACCATTACTCCAACAATTCTTTACGTTTGTTAAAAATTTATTTGCTCCGGCCTCTTATCCTAACGGAGATGGAACTTACACGCAAGTTAGCCGTTTTGGTTATGCTTGGTCAAGTGCAATTGGCTATATGGTCTCGCCTGTTGAAGTTTTATTTAACAGAATGCCTCCAACAATTTTTATCAACGTTTACTCTATTATCATCTCAACACCAATAGGCTTACTTTTAGGCATTTATATGGCCTTGAGAAAGAATAAATGGCAAGATCATGCTCTTAGCATTTTCGTTATGTTACTTATTTCTGTTCCAGGCTTCGTTTATGCTTTCTTCTTACAATATTTACTTGGCTATGCAAATGGTGGTATTTTACCTCCAACATTAGAAGATAGAAATGAATATGGGTGGTTTAGCCCAGAAATGCTAAGTTCAATGGTATTGCCGGTTATTGCAATGTCACTTGGTTCAATCGCCGGATTTGCTCGTTATACAAGAGCAGAATTAACGGAGGTTTTAACTTCAGACTTTATGCTTTTGGCTAGAACTAAAGGCTTAACTAGAGCTCAAGCGACTGTACGTCACGCTTTCAGAAACTCTTTAGTACCTATTTTCCCGATGATTTTAGGACAGATTATCAGCGTCCTTTCTGGATCGGTTGTTATTGAACAGATTTTCGCGGTTGGCGGTGTCGGTTCGTTATTCTTAGATTCAATTAACAATTCAGACTACGATGTCTTCCAATTTGTCGGTATGTTCTATGTTGTTATCGGACTTGTTGGCGGATTAGTAGTTGATATTTCTTACGGACTTGTCGATCCGCGTATTAGAATGGGAGGAGGTAAGCAATAATGAGTGAAATGAACAAAAACGAAGCATTATTACCAGTTGAAAACGAAAAAGAAATGTTCGAATTCGCCAATGCTGACAAAACGCTTCACGATACTAAGTTTGAAACCAAACCTATATCTTATCTCCATGACTGTTTAAGAAGATTTGCTAAAAACAAGGCTTCAGTTGTCGCTGGAATCATTATTTTATTAATCGTTCTCTTCGCTATCTTTGAACCACTTGTTGACCCAAAGAGCTACGTCACCGGTTCTGATTACGTTAATGGTTACCGCGATTCAAATTTCAAAAACGCTACCCCATATAATCCATTGTTTAAAGGTACTGGATTCTGGGATGGAACAGCAGTTATTTCTAATATGAAAGAGAATACTTATAATATTAGAAAATTAACTGATTTAGAAAATCCTAATCGCCCATATATTGTTGAACTTCTTGAAGTCAACGAAGAAGGCGGTATCTTCAACAAACAGAAAAACTATGTTGTTAGAGTCGACACTTATGCTGTCGGTAATTTAACTGAAATTATTAGTACTTCAGAATATGAAAAATTACTTGAATATAATGAAGCTCAACCTGATGATCAAAAAGTTTTAAAACCATTAGTTGATGTCAATACATATTTAGAAAAAGCTAGAGCAAAACTCGAAGCTGAAGGAGTTGATGCATCAGCTATCTCACAACTTATCGATGGAACATCTGGTATGAAACAATATTACCAAGATAATCCAAGCATTTATTTTGAAATTTATCCAGTTAAGGGTAGCAATGGACGTTACACAACGACATATGAAGCTGTTCTTGATAATTCTAGAAAACCAATCAATATTTATATGACCGATGAAAACGGCGACTATATCTATGCTATGAAGCAAAACGCTGATTATGAAGTCCGTGTCGATTATATCGAATATTACAAATTTAAAAATGGATTTGATCCAGTATTCTTATTTGGATGCAATTCACAAGGTCAAGATATTTGTCTGCGTCTTGCTCTTGGCTGCCGGTTCTCACTTTTACTCGGTATCGGCATTACGATTATTAACTTTATTATTGGTTTGATTTGGGGAGCAATTTCAGGATACTATGGCGGAACTGCTGACTTAATCATGGAAAGAATCACTGATATTCTCTCTAATGTTCCTTCAATTATCATTATGACAATTGTCCAAATTCAGCTTAATAATAACCTAGCGTTGAATCAGGCTTTAGGAGCTGTTGGATGTATTGTTGTCGCATTCCTTATCGCTTTCGTCTATAACGGATGGGTCGGTGTATCATCGACAACAAGAATGCAATTCTATCGCTTTAAAGGTCAAGAGTACGTCTTAGCTTCTAGAACTTTAGGTGCTAGAGACTCTCGATTAATTTTCAAACACATTTTGCCAAATGCCGCTGGTACTTTAGTTACTTCCTGCGTCTTGATGGTTCCAAGTGTCATCTTCTCAGAATCTAACTTATCTTACTTAGGTATTATCGACTTCTCGACATCAAATATCGTTTCTTTAGGTGCGATGTTAAATGATGGTCAAGGCAAACTTTCAACTTATCCGCATATCTTATTATTCCCAGCAATTGTTATTTCGTTATTGATGATTTCGTTTAACTTATTCGGTAATGGATTAAGAGATGCGTTTAACACCAGTTTAAGAGGAAGCGAGGATTAATTTATGGAAAGAAATACAAATCAAAAAGTTCTCGAAGTAAAAAACCTTCGTATCTCCTTTAAAACCAATTCTGGAACAGTTAAAGCTGTCCGCGGAATTTCCTTTGATTTATATAAAGGCCGGACACTAGCTATTGTTGGTGAGTCCGGTTCTGGTAAATCAGTTACTTCAAAAGCTATTTTAGGAATTTTAGCTAATAATAAGATTGTTGAAGACGGACAAATCATCTTTGATGGTAAGGACTTGTTAAAAATTAACGAAGAAGCTTTTACTCATATTAGAGGTGTTAAAATCTCTATGATCTTCCAAGACCCTCTTTCATCATTGAATCCAATTATGAAAGTTGGTAAACAGTTAACTGAAGCGATGTATTTAAAAGCTAAGGCTTCTAAAAGAGAAGCTAAAGTCGCTATTAAAAAACTTAATAATGTTTTATCGCATTATGGTGATGCTAATACATTAAAACAGTTACATAACACTGTTTCAGAAATGAAACTCGATAGCGATAAATCAGCATTAAATTCATATGCAGATTTATTTAAATCAGCAGTTGAAGGATCGATTAATTATCAAGAAGAAGCTCTAAAAACTCTTAAAGAATTAGTTCTTACCTTCAAAGAAAATTGCTTTGCTTCATTTGACGGATTTGATGTTAAGAAAACTAAGGCAGAATTGATTAAATTAAAAAAGCCGCTTAAACATGCAATTTATCCATTATCAGTTGATCCTGATGATATTATCGAAGTCTTCTTCATTTCGATGAATGAATATCTTGATTCATTCGTTCAAGCTATTAAACTAAACAGCAAAAGAGAAGCTTTACTCGCTAAACATAACGTGACAGACGTTTTTGATTTACCTGCAGATGTTAGAGCAAAAGAGAGAGAAGTTCTCTTAAAGAGCGATGATTATTTCAAGATGATGCTCGACACTGTCGATGAGCTTCTTGAACATATTGATGCTGTTATTAGAAGTGAAAATAATATTGATGAATATTTTAATGATTTCGTAGATGTTTATTATGATGCAGTTATCGCTTCTAAAAAGACAATGACAGCAGCTGATGCAAAAGCGCGGGCTATTGAGCTTCTTAAGGAAGTTGGTATCCCTGATCCAGAAAGAAGATATTATCAATACCCATTTGAATTTTCAGGTGGTATGCGTCAAAGAATTGTTATCGCAATTGCTTTATCAAGTAATCCAGAAGTCTTAATCTGTGATGAACCGACAACGGCTTTGGACGTCACCATTCAAGCGCAGATTCTTGAACTTATCAATAAATTGAAAGCAGAGAAGAATTTATCAATTATCTTTATCACTCACGACTTAGGTGTTGTTGCTAATATGGCTGATGATATCGCGGTTATGTATGCTGGAAAGATTGTTGAATACGGAACTGTTTACGATATTTTCTACGATCCGCGTCATCCTTATACCTGGGCATTGCTTTCCTCTATGCCTGACTTAGATACCAAGGAAAAACTTGATGCGATTCCAGGTACTCCACCAAATATGCTTCTGCCTCCAAAAGGTGATGCCTTTGCTGACAGAAATAAATACGCATTAAAAATCGATTATGAAAAGCGTCCACCATTTTACCAAGTTTCTGATACACACTTTGCTGCAACTTGGTTATTAAATGAAAACGCTCCTGATGTTGAAGCTCCGAAAATCGTTAAAAAAAGAATTGCTAATTCTATCAAGAGAAATCCGGAAAATATTCCATCATATACATTAAAGAAAAATTCAATTTTGGAAAGTTTAGGAGGTGACAGATAATGAAACTTGATTTAATTACTTTATTGTTATCTCCTGAAGAAACTACTTCGGCATCTGTTGATGCAAAACCAGCACCTAAAAAGCGCGGTAGAAAACCAGGATCTAAAAATAAGACAACAACTAAAAAGTCAACATCTTCTAAAAAGACTACAAGTGCCTCTAAGAAGAAACCTGCTACTAGAAAGCCTCGTGTTAAAAAAGAGGAAATCGTTGAAGAAACTATCACTGAAATTACTCAAAGTAATGGTGAAGAAATCAAAGAAACAGAAATTGTTACTGAAACAATAGTTCCTGAAGTAGTTGAAACTGCTGCTCACCATGAAGATGAATATAAACCTGGTGATGTTGAAAAATTAAAACCAACTGGTAAAGTTGGAGGATTCGATTATGACCATGCTGAAGTTTTATTAGATGTTCGCCATTTAAAACAATTCTTCCGCTTCGGTAGAGGAAAATATAAATATAACAAGGCTGTTAACAACGTCTCGTTTAAAATTTATAAGGGTGAAGTCTTTGGCTTAGTTGGTGAATCTGGTTGCGGCAAGACTACAACTGGACGTTCAATTATTAAACTTTATAAAATCACTTCGGGCGACGTATGGTTCAAAGGAGTCAGAATCGCGGCTGGTGTGAGATGGAATCAAAAGGAAATTAAGTTTACAAAGATTCGTCTTAATGAAGCATTAAAAAAGTATGCCTCTGAAAAGAAAGCTGAACTTGAAGCTTTAAATCTTGAATTTAATGATGCTTTCCATGAAAATCTTTCGCCGAGCAAAGTACGTAAAGAGATTAAAGAGCATGCTGACAACTATGAAGAGAAGAGCGAATTTTTACGTCGTCACGATGAAATTATCGCTAAATTTAATGAGCTAGCTGATAAAAAAATTGATGAAGCTGTAAATATTATTTCTGTTCAAAGAGAAAAAATTAAGAAAGCTCGTCACGATAATCGTTACTGCAATAAAGATATGCAGAAAAAGGCTGTCGCTGAAGTCAAAGAGCAATATGCAGATATTATCGAACGGGTAAAAGCTGATAAGAATTTATTAAGCGAAGAGGAAACTAAACGCTTTAATGAATATAAAGCTGCTCTGAAAAAAGCGAAAAAGGAAACTATTACTAGTAAGATTCAAATGATCTTCCAAGATCCTATCGCTTCATTAAATCCGAGAATGACCGTCAGAAATATTATTGCTGAAGGCTTAATTATTCAAGGTGTACATGATAAAGATTATGTTACTAAGGAAGTTAACCGCGTTCTTGAATTAGTCGGATTAGTTCCTGAACACGCAAACCGTTATCCACACGAATTCTCAGGTGGACAACGCCAAAGAATCGGTATTGCTCGGGCAATTATTATGAATCCTGAACTGATTATCGCTGACGAACCAGTTTCGGCTCTCGACGTTTCAATTCAAGCTCAGGTCATTAACTTACTTAACGATTTAAGAAACAATTTAGGATTAACTATCCTCTTTATCGCTCATAACCTTTCGGTTGTTAAATATTTCTGTGACCGAATTGCCGTTATGTATTATGGTAACCTCGTTGAGTTAACAACTTCTGATGAGTTATTTGCTCATCCGTTGCATCCATATACCAAATCACTTCTCTCAGCTGTCCCACATCCAGATCCAAATCTTGAAAAAGGCAGAAAGAGAATTGCTTACGATTCTTCTTTCCATGATTACTCTAAACAAAAACCAACTCTTAGAGAATTAGCAAAAGGACATTTCGTCCTCTGCAATGATGAAGAAGAAATTCGTTACAGAAAAGAATTAGAAGGAAAGTAATCTTTAATGAAAAATAAACCGGAACAAGAAAATGAAACTAATCCGTTAGCATTGCAAAAAAAGGTGCATGAATTATCAAAAAACGACGAAAAAGATGGATCCGTTAAGGCTTACCTTATCGGATTCATCATTACTTTTCTTGTCGATTCATTAATTGCTGTTAGTTATATCTTAATAAGCTTATCAGCAAAATCGTTTGATGTTGATAATATCACCCTCTATCGCACTTTAAGCGATGGCTTTGCGTTACCTGGCGTGTTTACTTTATTGTTTTATGCTTTAATTCTTGTGTCGCGCGGCGGTGCGTTTGATGCAATTGGCTATAGTGTAAAATTGGTGTTATATTCGATTTTTTCTCCTAATTTAAGAGAAACTAAATTACCAAAAACTTATGCTGATTATAAAGAATTAAAACGCGGCAGAAAACAATCAAGTCTATCTTATATTGCCATTAGTGGAGCTTTATTTTTCTTAACCGGTCTTATTTTCTTGATTATTTTTAACCTTTATGCTTAATATATAAACAACATTTTAAGGAGGTTTTATCGATGAAAAAACTTTTAAGTTTATCAACGTTTGGATTACTTGCTCTGTTAGTCGTCGGTTGCGGCGGAACTAGTAGTTCAATTTCACCATCTACATCACAAACACCGTCTATATCAACTGGAACAAGCACTTCTACAGGCTCTTCTTCTGTTGATACAAATGTTTTAACTAATAAAGATTTTGAAAAAGCTAAAACAACATATATTGATGATGATGGTCAAGAGAAGGAATTAAATATGAATACCCTCTATACAAATGATGGGGCTCCTCATCTTGACTCACAAGAAACTTTGCATGCTCTAGTCGTTCCATTTGGTTTTACCGATACGAGCTTACAATCAGTTCAAACTCAAGAAAATATCGACCGCATTAAGTTATCGTTCTTTGGTTCTAGAGAAGAACTTGAAGCAGCGGGTGGATGGATGTCAGTTGCTGATTACTATAAAACATCTTCTTTCGGTGATTCTGATTTTGAAGGTGAAGTATTAAATACATGGGTAACCTATCCAGGAACAGCAGATGCTTTTAAAACTGCAAACCTTAACAATACTGGTATCGGTGCTGCTACATATATCAGAAACTGGTATCTTACCGAATATGCTAAAGAGGGTCATGGTCAATTAGGTGCAGATGCTCATCCATTATCATGGTATGACGCTAACCAAGATGGATTCTTAGATTTAGTTTGGATTGTTTATTCACATCCAACTGTCTCAGGTGATACTAATAACTGGTGGGCATACGTTACATATACTATGGCACAAAAGCCAACCGATATTACTAACCCAGTTGTTCAAACTTTAGGTTGGGCTTCAATCGACTGGTTAAATAAAGGTTTCAATGGATATGATCCACATACATTTATCCATGAAACTGGTCATACTTACGGCCTTGATGACTACTATGACTACACCAATTCTTGGTCACCAATGGGTAAGATTGATATGATGGATAACAACCTCGGCGATCATAGTGCATTTTCTAAGTTCTGCCTCGGATGGGTCAATCCATTAGTTGTCGATATCGAAAAAGGTGAAAAGGCAGTTATTACTCTTTATCCAACAACTACTTCTGGCGATTGCTTTATCTTACCTTCACAAAACTATAACGGAACTGCTTTCGATGAATATATTATGGTTGAATTGATGGCACCATATGGAATTATTCAAGAAAGAGATTATACTGCTGGATATCAAAATGTTAATGGTTACTCTGAACCTGGCATCCGTATTTCACACGTTGATGCTCGCGTTTATAATGATAACCATGATGAATACTTAACCACAAATCCTGAAGACGGAATTGGATATCGTGTATGCAATACTAAAGGTGGTAGACAAGGCTATAAAATCGACTCAGATTACTGGCCAAGAGATAATGGCACAAAGCAATCTTATACTTTGACATCAATCTTTGAATCTTATTACAATACATCTAAATACACACTTAATGCTCCTGATTATGGTGCATCAAATTCTAGCTTATTTGGTGAAGGTGATGTATTCACTCTTAACCCAGCATTTGGATGGGGCAAAAACTTCATGCCTTCTGGATCAAATCTTTGGAACAAAGCCAAAACTATTACCGGATGGCAAGGAAGCAACCAAACATACAAAATTGATGAAACAATGACATGTGACTACTATCTTACAGTTCTTAGCATTGAAGAAGATGCTGAGCATGGATATGTTGCTCAAGTTCAAGTTGAAATGTTATAAAAATTAAGGTGATTTGGATACAAAATCTAAATCACCTTTTACTTCTAATTAGTGTATAGTTTTAATAAAAAACAATTATTATCTTTATTTTGTAATTAAAAAGTGCTTTAATTATCAATAACTAATAATAATTAGTTAATTATTAATTTTTAACAAAAGAAAAGGAGAAAGTTATGAGAAAAGCTAAAAAGATTTTGCTCACAGCCATGCTCGTTGGAAGCATGGGAATATTGGCGTCTTGTGGCGGTGGTTCTTCTACAGGTAATACATCTACCACACCATCAACGCCTTCAACTTCAGTTCCTGGAACAGATACAGTCCCAGTAACTAGAATTGTTATTGACCAGGAAGCTATGCCTGACTACGTAGTTAATAATGAATTCCTTGATATTACAAAGTATGTTACATTCTATGGTGCTGGTAATGTTGTTGTTGAGAATCCAGAATTCACATTAACACCTACAAGTAATGCCGACTGCGTTGAAATTGATGGTAGCACTATTATTCCGGTTAAAGAATCAAATGGCTCAATTAGAATTCAAATTAAAGCTGGCAATGCTACAGCTTATTTAACATTCACCTCTATTTCAAAAACTAAGGATACTTTCATGAAGGCTCTTGATACCTTGGGTGACGAATATGCATATTATAATGCTGAAATTAGTGAGACGGGATATGTATCTGTTGGTGATCCATTTGTTTTCAATTCAAGCAGATATATGATTGTTAATTTTGACGATGGCTTTGAAGGATATGGTCAATTTGGTACAGCTGAAGATCCAAAAGGAATGTACTATATTAAGGGACAAGCAGATGTTCATGGAAATTTAACCTCATTTACTGCTGATCCAGGTGCAATCGGTATTCAATTATCAGACTACACATTTGGTGCAGGGTTATCTATCGATCCATTAACATTTACTTCTTATGAAGAAACAGATGCTTTTGGTAATCTAAGTGGCTATCTTGAATTAACTGATGAAGAAACCATCAATGATATTTGTACCAATGAAATGATGATGCTTTCGCCTAGAGATATTTATGAAATGCCAGGTAATGAACTTGTTAATTCATATGATTTTGTATCATCATGGATTACAATTCAACCAGAAATCATTACAGATGATGAAACAGATGTTGCTGGTCATTTAATGATGATTGGTTTGGATTTGAAAAATAAAACTACAAGTAAAATTGAAAGTACATTTATTACAGCGGTATTCTTATTTACTGGCACTGGTGCGGATTCATTAAATAAGTTACCTGCTCTTGATGAATTCTTAGCAGATGAAGCTAATATTCCTACACCTATTTCACCAACTGCTTTAAAAACTCGTTTATCGGAAATTTCAGAAATAAATAACTATACAATTGACATTAAGCACCAATGGGCAGTTATTGATAGAACAACTGGTGACGTTAAGAGATCTGTTCCAGTTACTGAAATTCCTGCAAGCTGGTCTCAAAGCGGTATTGAAACCTATATTTCAACAAAATATGGTACAAGAACCGTTAAGGTCAATGGTGATGAAATCTATAACGAAATGAAGATTGATACTGTTGGTATTGGAGAAGATTCTAAACCAGTCGTCAATACTGCTACTAGCGTATCTGGCTTCAAGAAAGTTGATGACCAATTATATTCATTCGCTGGATCTTCTTTAGACACAGCAGATTGGACTACATCAACTGATGAAGCTAACTTCTCTACAAAAGCTAGAGTCGGTGCTATCCTCAATGCAAATATTGATCAAACCAATATTTCTACAGTTACTGAAAACGAAGATGGATCAACTGTATATCAAGGAACAGGTATTTTCAATACAGATTTCCTCAGAGCATTCATCAACCTTGATCCATACTCAGGTTATGCTTATGGTGATGGCAATATTATTGCTGAATTATATGTCAATGGTATGTCTTGGTTAAATCAAACCAGTTACACAATTACTGTTGAAGCTGATGGCGATATTCACTTCTTCTTATACGTTGCTTGGGATTACGTTGAAAACAGTTCAAGTGAGATGTATGCTTGGACACTTGACTACACCATCACTAATGTTGGAACAACTACTTTACCTACATTAACTGTTCCATCTGCTAATTAATTGTTAAAAAGAACTGGAAAATTCCAGTTCTTTTTTTATGCAAAAATCTATAAAAAAAACACCTCAATAGGAACGTGTTTGATTAATTCGGACCGTTTATAAAGAAGCACTAAGAGTTAGATTCCGAAACTGAATCGGAGCTAACTCTTTTATTTTTTCTTGTAATCTTTCGTTATTGTAATAATTAATGAAATTAC